>JBBQVZ010000040.1:0-24592 GCA_038211015.1 Actinomycetota bacterium
CCCCAGATGAAGCCGAAGCGCGCCATCGTCCGCACGAGGCGGGGGTCCTGATCGGGGACCTGGCCGTACGCGTTGCCCTCGAAGTTGCAGTCGAACGCGATGCCCCACGCGTGGTGGGAGAGCATGGCCGTCGGATCGCGGTTCACGAACCTCGGAGCGAAGCATCCGGCGTACGACTCGATCAAGGAGCCGAGCCCTCGTCGCTCGAGCGCCGACATGGCGTCGCGGAGCTGGGGGACGAGCGCTCGGTTGCACGTGACGTCGCCGAGCAACGGAACGCTGACGGTGACGATGTGCGTCCGCACCCAGGCGGGGTCGACGTCCAGGTACCCGGGGTTCCCCGGCGACGGCCGCGCGGCGAACTCGCCGAACAGCGCCTTGATCATCACGGGGGGAAGCACCGCGTCCCCGGAGCGGAAGTAGGGGGTCTCGCCAGGCGCGCGAACCTGCACGCGGCGGTAGATCCCGAGGTCGGCCGGGAGCAGGGGATGCAGCCGACGGATGAGCTCGGCCGAGGTGAGCGGTCCGTCGTCGCGGGGTTGCAGCAGCAGGTAGCGCTGACGGTGCACGCCGATCGTGGCGCCGGTCTCCTTCGACACCAGGAGCTCCGCCGCGCCCACGAGCTCATCGGGCAGCACGTCGACGATCCGGACGCGCGTCCCGCCCTCGAACGCGAGCTCGGCGCCGGGTCCGAGTCCCCGCAGCGCGGCCGACGTCGTGCCCAGCACGCCCTGGCCGTCCGCCAGCGCGGCGACCACGGCCCGATCGGGCGGTGGCAGGAACGCGCCGAACGAGCGGGGCGACACCGCCGCTGCGTCGATCGGGATCGCGTAGGGCCGCGTGGGATGGTCGACGACCGCCCCGTCCGACGACCAGGATCGCGTCATCCAGACGTTGTCCTCTGCGACCGTCGTGATGCGGTCGATCGACGGGAGGTTCGCGACAGATCGGGAGAACCCCGGCGGCAGCCCGCCGGGCACCCATGCGAGGAACGTGGCCGGCGATTCAGGATGTCCCTCGGGGGTCGCGGACGCGTTCGAGGCGCCGGAGGGAGCGTCGCTCAGCTGCTCGCCGCGGCTCTGCACCGCGAGCGTCAGCGTCGCGCCCAGGATCAATCCGACGAGCAGTCCGGCGAGCACCTTCGGCACGGACCTCACGGCGACACGGCTTCCCCGATCGGGCGGACCTGCGAGGCCAGGTCGAGCATGGCCGCCAGATCCAACCCGCCCTCGAGCGACAGGTAGGCACCGCCGGCGATCCATTCGAGCTGACCGCGGCTCGGCGTCCAACGGGCCGTCACGCCGTCGAGATCCACGAGCGTCTGGAGGGCGGACGACGCGGACGGGAGCGCCTCGCCCGGCTGGACGTGCAGGACGATGGGACCACCGGCGGCGTCGGTCTCCCGTTGGCGGAAGACGAAGCTCACGGCGATCACGTCGTTCGGGGTGACCGTGACGTCCGATGCGACCTGCGCGCTCACCAGCACGTAGCCGGCCGGCAGGGTTGCCGGCAGCTCGACGCCGACCGGCGAGCGGGCCAAGGCCTCCGCCGGCGCGATCCGCTCGATCGAGATGCCCGAGCCGGTCAGCGTCCGCCAGGAGTCGGGGAGCGCCTCGCCCCGTACCGGCAGCGATGCCGCCAGCGCCAGGAGCTGGGCGCGCGGCAGGTTGGACTCGAGGAAGACGTTGGTCGCCGACGTGTGGATCGCGAGTCGCCGTCCGAGTCCTTCGCCCGCCGGCTCGTAGTACGCGACCCCGCCGCCGGCCAGGTCCACCTGTTGTGCGGCCTCGTCCACCGGGCCGAACAGCGTCGTTCCCGCCCAGTCGGGGCGTTCGCCGATCCGCAAGTACGCCATGCCGTCCGTGTAGAGCAGGACCGACCTGGGCGCGTCGGGCACGTCGCCGGGCGGCACGACCGCCGACGACAACCGCAGCTCGCCCGGTGACGTGGGCGTGACCGGCAGGTACCCGACGCGGCGCGGGAACGAGGCGAGCGGCACCTCCGGCACGCGGGAGAAGCCGGGGACGTCGAACGTCGCGGGGTCGGGCGCCTCACGCTCGAACGACGTGAGCCGGACGTCGAAGATCGGCTCGTCGATCGGCTCGTCGGGGAGTCCGAACCGGAGCTCCCACGCGCCGCGCGACGGATCGGTCGACGGGTAGACGGTGTAGCGCAACGGGAACCAGCCGGTCGCATCTAGCCAGAGGTCCACCGGGTCTTCGTCGAAGAACGGGCGCCAGGTCCCGCCGAGCTCCAGGAACGGGAACAGCGCCTGCGCTCTGGCGAACGTGAGCCGCACCCGGATCGCGTCGCGTCCCGCGACGCGATCCGTCCCCACCACCTGGATGCCGTCCGCCGACGAGAACGTGGTGAGCGGCAGCACCAGATCTGCCGGCGCCGGCGCCCGCACCGAGTAGGCGGAAGGTGTGGTGACGGTCGTGCGGGTGGGCGGGCACCCTCCAGCAGGGAGATCGGAGGGACAGCCCGTCGGACCCGAGAGGTATGAGGACGAGCCGTCCGCGATGAACGTGATGTCCGTCGGCGTCCAGCGCGTGGACGGGTAGGTCGTCTCGTCGTGAACGTCCAGGCGGAAGCGTTGCGGCGCCAGGAACGAGACGTCCATCCGCAGCCGTCGCTCCGGCACCTCGGAGGACAGGCCGTGCTCCGTGACGGCGAACGACGCCGCGAAAGCGTCGAGGGAGGGTGCGGTCCGCTGGATGTCCATGACGACCGCCGCCGCGGCGATCGACCGCGTCGTCGAGCGCTGCCAGGGACCGCCGACGACCACGCTCCCGGCCATGAGGCCGGCGATCGCCGCCGCGAGCACCGGGGTGAGCCGGCTCGAGCGTGGACGGACGGGGATCGGCGTCCGCAGGCGTCGGCGAGCCGGGGCCTTCGTCTCCGAGGAGACGCGCGCCATGATCGTGCTCACCAGGTCGGGTACCGTCTCGGCCGGCACGACCCGGACGGACGTTCGCAGGCGGAGCGCGTTCGACGCGAACGCCCGACACCGAGGACAGGTCGCCGTGTGCTCGTCGACGGCCGCGCCGAGCCGGTCGGCATGCTCGCCGTCGAGCCGGTCCGAGAGGATGGCTTGCGCGCGATCGCAGTTCACCGGGCCGCCTCCTCGTCGTCGAGAGCACGGCAGAGCGCCTGCCGCGCGCGGAACATCCGGCTCTTCACGGTCCCCACGCGGACGTTGTGGATGTCGGCGACCTCCCGGTGCGACAACCCGAGGACCTCCACCATCAGGAACGTCTCGCGATGTTCCAGCCCAAGCGTGCCGAGCGCCGCGTCGAGCTCCGCGCGGACGACGGCGTCGGCGACGCTTCGGGCGCGCTCGGGCCGGGTCTCCTGGTCGACGATGGGGTAGTGCTGCTTGCGCGACGCATCGATCGCGCAGTTCCGGGCGATGCGCAGGAGCCACGACGAGAACCGGGTCTCGCCTCGGTAGCCGCCGATGAAGCGGAACGCGCGCAGGAACGCCTCCTGCGTGACGTCCTCGGCGGCCGTGCGATCTCGGGTGAGGTGCCGTGCGAACCGATAGACCTCGGCCTGATACATCCGGACGAGCTCCTCGAAGGCAGGCAGGTCGCCCTGGCGCGCTCTCGCCAGCGTGCGAGGATCGGGCTCCTGCACTCGCTCTCCCCTTCGATCCTTCGGCGCTCCCAGCCTATGCCCCCAGCAGGCAGCCGGTTCCCCGGGCCGAAAGGAGCAGACCGCCCCAAGGGCAGGAAGGTTCCGAGGCGTATCGGAGGTCTAGCCGGAGACGCGCACGGAGGTCACGGGGGCCAGGTTCCCGTGGACCGAGTACCAGGAGGCGCCGGCGTCGGCCGAGCCGAACACCTCGCCCGACGTGGCGCCGAAGTACAGCCCGAGCGGGGATCCGCCGTCGTGACCGAACGCCTGGCGGAGGATCGTCAGGTAGGCGTCGTTCGAGGGAAGGCCGTCGCCGTGGGCAGTCCACGTGGCTCCCGCGTCTCGCGTCTCGCACACGCGCACCTTCCCGTCGGGCGTGACCCGGTCGAGATCGGCTGTGAGCGGGATGACGTAAGCGCTGTCCGGGTCGGACGGGTCGACCACCATCGGGAACCCGAACCCCGAGGGCAGTCCCTCCGCGATGTCGTTCCATGTCTCGCCGGTGTCGTCGGACCGATAGACGCTCCCGTGGAACTGGAGGAACAGGCGCTCGGGACGCTGGGGCGCGCGGTGCATGTTGTGCACGCAGAGCGCGTGGGTCTTCTCCCGGTCCTCCTCGGGCACGTACTGCGGAACCAAGCCCGGATAGCCGGTCCGCCACGTCTCACCACCGTCCTCGGTGAGCCAGACGCCGGCGGCCGAGATGCCGACCGCGAGCCGCTGAGGATCGCCGGGCCAGGGACAGATGGAATGGAGCGCCAGTCCGCCGGCGCCCGGGTTCCATTCGGGCCGCGTCGGGACGTTCCAGAGCGCGCGGTTCAGCTCCCACGTCTCGCCCGAGTCGGTGCTGATGAACAACGCCGCCGGCGCGACTCCCGCGTAGAGCACGCCGTCGGCCTCGCCCGGCTGCACGATCCAGATACGGTCGATCGACTTGTCGGGGATGTCCTCGGGGAACGTCGGTCCCTTCGCCTGCTCCCACTCACCGGTCGGGTCGTCCGTGTACATCAGCCGGGGTCCGTAGAACCCGGACGTCACCGACGCGAAGTACCGGCCCGTGCGCGCATCCCGGGTGCCGAACTCCACCACGTCGCCGGGGAACGCCCGCGTCGCGACGTCGAACGGCGCGCCCGGCTCACCGCGCAGGACGAACAGACCTTTCTTCGATCCCACCAGCAGTTCGGTCATGACCTGCTCCCTCCAGAGATCGACGGCAGGACATGGACGCGAGTGTCGGCCGAGAGCGCCGTGTCCTCGCGTCCGCGTTCGCCGTCAACGAACACATTGACGTGCCGGCGGATCGTGCCGTGCTCGTCCAGCACCCAGCCTTCCAGTCGCGGGTACCGGCGCTCCAGCTCTCGGAGCACCTCGCCCAAGGAGTCGCCGGGAAGGTCGAGCTGCCCCTGCCCGTCGGCGCGGTCCTTGAGCGGCGCGCGCAACATCACCACCGCCATCGCCGGGCAGTCTATAAGCGGACACCGCGAGGGGCACTTGCGGTTTCCTGCGTCCTGACTCCAGGCGGGTCAGCACGCCAGTGGCGAGTCGTGTGGGCACCCTGGCCGGTCCCCCGCGCGCGTGCGAGCATGCAGACATGGCAGCGGTGGCTGCTCGGCCGGCCCGTGGAACCTCCCGTCTCCCCTGGGCGCTGTGGGCGCTCGCCCTGGCGCTCGCGATCTCCGGGTCCGTCCTCGTCGCGCTCAACGGCAACCCGATCGTGGGGAACGTCGGCCTCGCGACCATCTTCGCCTCGATGGGGTTCACCGGCGCGCTGATCGCGTCGCGCCAGCCCGAGAACCCGATCGGCTGGATCTTGGTCGGCTCCACGGTCGTGATCTCCCTGGCGTTCGCGACCGGCGGGTACTCGACCTACGCCACCGAGGGCCGGGTTACGCCGCTGCCGGGCTCGATCTGGGCCGCGTGGGTAGGGACCTGGGCATGGGTCGCGGGAGTCGGCCCGATCGTCACCCTGCTGTTCCTGCTGTTCCCCGACGGCCGGCCGCCCTCGCCGAGGTGGCGTCCGGTGGCGCTGGCCTCCGTCACGGTCCTCGGGGTCATCCTCCTGTTCGGCGCGGTCAACCCTGAGGCCGAGCTCTTGATCCCGGGCCGCAACCCGCTCGGAATCGACGCGCTCGGCGGCGTGGCGGAGGGGATCATCGGCTTCGGGTTCTTGCTGCTCGTGGTGCTCGGGGCGCTCTCGGTGGTTTCGTTGTTCATCCGGTTCCGGCGGGCGAGCGGCGAGGAACGCCAACAGATCAAGTGGCTCGCGCTGTCGGCGACGCTCATGTTGACGTGGATCTCGCTGTCCGCGATCGGCGAAGTGTTCCAGATCCAGTTGCTGCTCGACTCGGGGTTCCAGGAGGTCTACTCGGCGCTCGCCATCCTGTCGATCCCGGTCGCGGTTGGCATCGCCATGCTGCGCTACCGCCTGTACGAGATCGATGTCGTGATCCGCAAGACCGTGGTGGTCGCGGTTCTGGCGGCGTTCATCACGATCGTGTACGTCGGGATCGTGATCGGGATCGGGGCGGCGGTAGCCGGAACGGCCTCCGAAGGTCCGCTGCCGATCGTCGCGGCCGTCCTCATCGCCGTCGCGTTCCAGCCCGTTCGAGCGCGGGCGAACCGGATCGCGAACCGGCTCGTGCTCGGGGAGCGCGCGACGCCGTACCAGGTCCTGTCGGCGTTCTCGGAACGGTTGGCCGGCGCGTACGCGAGCGACGATCTGCTGACCCGGATGGCCAGGATCATCGGGGAGGGGACCGGCGTCCGGCGCGCGGTGGTGTGGCTCCGGATCGGCGACGAAGTGCGCCCGGCCGCCTCGTGGCCGCCGGAGGTCCCCGGTGAGGCGCCTGCTTCGGCGGAGCAGCCACGCCCGCTCATCGACGACGAGCTGCCCGAGCTCGGGGGCTCGCGCGCGTTGGATGTGCGTCACGAGGGCGAGCTCCTCGGCGCGATCTCGGTTGACGAGCGCGCCGGGGAGCCGCTCTCGCACGAGGCCGAGCAGCTGCTCGAGCATCTGGCGTCGCAGGCGGGTCTCGTGCTGCGGAACGCCCGCCTGACGGAGGAGCTGCGCGCGCGGCTCGTCGAGCTACAGGCCTCGAGGCAACGGATCGTCGCGGCCCAGGACGAGGAGCGCCGGCGCATCGAGCGTGATATCCACGACGGGGCTCAGCAGCAGCTCGTCGCCCTGACCGTCAAGCTGCGGCTCCTTGAGCAGCTCGCGCCCCGCGACCCCGTGAAGGCGGCCGAGATGGCCTCCGAGCTCCAGGCGGAGGCGGCCGAAGCTCTCGGTGATCTTCGCGACCTCGCCCGCGGCATCTACCCTCCGCTGCTCGCAGACAAGGGTCTTCCCGCGGCGCTGGAGGCGCAGGCGCGCAAGGCCGCGCTCCCGGTGAGCGTCACGCCCGACGGAGTCGGCCGATATCCGCCCGAGATCGAGTCGGCCCTGTACTTCTGCTGCCTCGAGGCACTGCAGAACGTGGCGAAGTATGCGCATGCCACCCACGCCGATGTTCGGTTGTCTGCGAGCGGCGATGAGCTCGCGTTCGAGGTCGTCGACGACGGGGACGGGTTCGACCCGGCCTCCACGCGACGGGGGAGCGGCCTGCTGGGCATGGCCGACCGCCTCGAAGCCGTCGGCGGGACGCTGGAGGTCCGGTCGCAGCCCGGGATGGGCACCACAGTGACCGGTCGCGTCCTCTTGTGAGCCTCAGGCGCCGGTGGAGCCCAGCTGCCGTTCGAAGTCATCGCCGAGCAGGTCGGCGATCTCGGCGAGCGCTGGAGCGGCGTGGAGCGGGCGGAGAACGTCGCGCGCCTTGTCGAGCGCTTCGGCGGCCTCGTCCCGCCGGTCGAGCTCCAACAGGCACCCTGCATGCTCGTGGTGCGGGTGGGGCGCACCAGCTCTCTGCGGAGCACGTCGGCCAGTCGCTCGTGGATCGACGGTTCGTCGCACCCGCACATCGCGGCGAGCGCGCCCGACCAGAACACCTTGCCGACCACCGCGGCGTCCTGCAGGAGCGTCTTGTCCTCGTGGGGCAGCTGATCCAAGCGTGAGCTGATCAGGGACTGGAGCGAGTCGGGCACCGGGATGTCGTGCAGCTCTGCCACCGGTCGGTCGTGGGCGCCGAGGTCGATCAGGCCGCGATCGAGCAGCAGTTGGACGAACTCCTCGGCGAACAGCGGGTTGCCGCCGGAGCGTTCGATCAGGACCGATTGCGTCTCGGCCGGGAGCACGGACCGCTCGAGCAGCGAGGAAATCAGCACCGCGGTCTCGCTGTCGGTGAGCGGGGGCAGGGACATGCGGATCGCGTTGCGCCGGCCCTCGCCCCACCTCGGGTACCGGTCGTACAGCTCGGGGCGCGCGGCGCACACCACCATGAACGGGCGTTCGCCCGCGTCAATCAGGTGCTCGATGAACTCGAGCATGGGCACGTCTGCCCAATGCAGGTCCTCGAAGACCAGCACCAGGCGACCCTTGTAGGCGAGAGCCTCGACGAAGCGACGCCACGCCGTGAACAGCTCTTCGCGCGGGACGTCCGTCGAGTCGGTGACGGCGCCGATGAGCGGGGCCAGGCGCCGGCGGATCCAGTCGCGCTGCGACGGATCCTCGACGACGGCATCGACCGCCTCGGCGAGCTTCGCACCCGCCTCTTCCGGATCGTCGGAGTCCAGGATGCCAGCCTGCGCCTTCACGATCTCCCCGAACGCCCAGAAGCCCACGCCGTCGCCGTACGGCAGGCATCGTCCCCGACGCCAGCGGATCAGGTCGGGGAGCTCGTCGATGAACGTGGAGAACTCGCGGAGCAGGCGGGTCTTGCCCACCCCCGGCTCGCCGATCACGGTCACGAGCTGCGGCGAGCCGGCGCGGGCGAGCTGATCGCGGTACTCCTCCATCTTCCGGAAGACCACCCGCAGCGTCGCCGACTCATCCGCGCGGCCGATGAACGTCGTGCGCTGCTGCTCCCGCAGGTCCATGCCGATCAGGCTGCGGGCGCGTAACGGTCGCCAGATCGCGAGCGCTTCGGCCTTGCCCTTCACGGTGACCGGCGTCAGCTCCTCGAACTCGAAGATCGCCGACGTGGCATGGTGCGCGGTCTCGCCAACGACGATCGTGCCGGTCGGGGCGACGTTCTGGAGCCGCGACGCGGTGTTCACCACGTCGCCCGTCACGCTCTCGCCGATCTGCGGGCCCTGGCCGAACGCGATCACCGCCTCGCCGGTGTTGATCCCGATGCGGACCGCGAGCTCCAACCCCGGCTGTTGCCGGTTCGCCTCCTCGACATCGTCCAGGATCTGGAGGCCGGCCCGGATCGCGCGCTCGGGGTCGTCCTCGTGGCCCATCGGGGCTCCGAAGACGCCGAGGACCGCGTCGCCGATGAACTTGTCGACCGTGCCGCCGAAGTGCTCGATCGTGCGTTTCAGCAGCGTGTGATACACGCGAAGCATCGCCTTGACGTCCTCGGGGTCGGCCTGATCCGAGCGCTCCGTGAACCCGACCAGGTCGCAGAACAAGACCGTGATGACTTTGCGTTCCTCGCCCGTGGACACACTCTCAAGGGGCGACCCGCAGTTCAAACAGAACCGCGCGCCCTCCGGATTCTTGGTCCCGCACCTGGGGCAGACGATCACGGCGCCGAGTGTAGCGACGGTTCAGTCCAGGGACCTGCGACGACTCGAACAGCGGTCCCCCCGGGGCGCAAGCATCGGGTCAGCGCATACTGGGAAGAGGTCGGCGTTCGACTCGTCGTTTCGCGGAGACAGGATGCATTGATGGAGGTGCTGAGCGAGCCCCGACCTAGCTCCAGAGCCGGATACCTCCTCGTGCTGTTGGTTCCGTCTCTTTCGCTGTGAGCTGCTTCCTGCCGTTGTACCGGTTGCCCGGTGTGTCTGGCATCACCTTCACGCTCTTCAGCCAGATAGTCGGCCCCTCGAGCGGTCCCATCGGAACCAAGCTGGGCGGCGCCGTGTTCCTGTTCGGTGGTGCGGTGACCGTAGCGGTGATCTCGATCGTCGGAGTGCGGGGCCGCTCGCACCGGTGGGCTCTGGCTGCTCTCGTCGGCGCCGTCGTCACCTGGTCGTTGACGTCGATCGGTTTCCTGATCCACATCGGCACCTCCTTCGGAGTCTCTCCTCGATGGGGTTATTGGGCCCTTCTCTCAAGCTTCGCATGCGTGGTCGCCGGAGCCGTCATCGTCATGGTCTTCGCCAAGGCAGAAACCACGATCGACCCGTCCGGTGCACCGCTCCGGATGTGAGCCGCTGTGATGCGATCACGTCGGAAACGGCGTTCGTGTCGGTGGTGACGGCTAACGTCTCGATCGGCACCGCTCCTCCTCGCTCCTTCCCCTCGCCGCGCGTCGACGTGAGGAGGCAAGGTGGAGGACTTCGCCAGGGTCGTGCTCGCGATGGAGCAACACGACGTCGCAGAAGAGGTCATGCACTTCCTCGATCGGAGCGGCCACGCGCGGGTGGTGGCCACGGCGGCCGACGATCGGCAGTTGTTGGAGGCGGTTCGGCAGCTCGAACCGGATGCCGTCATCGGGCAACCATCGCTCGTTTCCCACGCGCTCGGGAAGCGGGCGTTCCTCGCCGTCGACACACGGGAATCGGTGGGTGCGCTACGGGCGGCGATCCGCGCGGGCGCTGACGGCTTCTTCGTGTGGCCGGCCGACCGCGACGCGCTCGCGACCGCGGCCGCCGCCACCAGGGCGGGTCCCGAGGCGCTGGATCGACGCGCCACCGTGGTCGCGGTGCACGCCGCGCGCGGGGGAGCGGGGGCGACGTTCGTGGCGACCCACCTCGCGCGAGCGCTCGCTCGTCGAGGCAAAGCGTGTGTGCTGATCGATGGCGACCCGCTCTACGGAGAGGTTGGCGCCGCGGTGGGTGCGCCGGAGGGCGACGTGCACACGCTCGCGGACCTGGTGCCGCTGGGAGCGGAGTTGACTCCTGCACATCTGGACGAGACGCTCTGGACGCACCCGGAGGGGTTCCGAGTGCTGCTCTCGCCTCCGGTCGATGCGCCCTCGCTGGATGCATCGCACGTGCGGCGGGTCGTTGACGTCGCCTCGACCGCCACAGACGTGGTCATCCTCCACCTCTCGCACGCGATCGACGCGCACGCTCGCGCCGGTTACGAGACTGCCGACCGGATCCTCGAGGTGCTCACGCTCGACGTGCTCTCGTTCCGCTCCACCAAGCGCGCTCTGGAAGTGCTCCCATCCGGGGTGGAGGAAAAGCTCGGATTCGTGGTGAACCGCGCCTCCCGGGCCGAGATCACCCCGAGGGACGTCGTGCGGGTCTTCGGTCGCGAACCGCTCGCCGTGATCCCGGCTGATCGCTCCGTCGACCGCGCTCAGGATCACGGCCGTCTGGTATCGGCTCGAGGACGGACGGGCCGAGCCGTCGAGCGGTTGGCGGGGCGACTGGAGGATGCAGTTTCGTAGAAGCGCAACCCTCGAACTACAGCGCTCTTCCAAGACTGCCGATTGCCTAGGAGTGCTCCCTGATGGGTTCTCTTTCTTCGCGTCCGGGCGCGAGCCTGTCCGCCCGCCGCCCCTGACCAGCGCCACCTTCGTCTACGCGAGCGAGCGACAGTCGGTCCGCGCGCCCCTCGTGACCAGGGTGGTCGCCCTCACGCTCGCGTTCCTCGCGGCCGTCTCGGTTGCGCTCGCCCCGATCCCCTCGTTGGCCGCCGAGATCCCCGGGGTGAGCGTGTTCTCGTTGCAGACCTCGGGGCCGAACGTGAACCCCAACACTGGGAGCTGGTACACGTCGGCCACCGCGGGCGCCGGCCACGACTACGTTGTCTTCACGGTGCCGTGCGGTTGGCCGGCCGCGACACCCGTCTACGTGGATCTGTTCAGCCCCGAGATGAACGCAGTGACCGGCCCATCGGCCTTGTCCGAAGAGCCCGCCGGGGCCTACGACTCCACCCAGTACGAGCTGTACGGTCCGGGCGCAACCGTCGGTCCGGGGTTCGCCTCTCCTGCCCCGGGCGCGGGGATCGGCGGCACCCGCGTCACGTATCAGCCGGGCGGTGCTGGCGTCGCCGAGGCGTGGAACCGGTACGCCACGCTCGCCGCCCCTGTCGCCTGCGGGTCGTATGTCGTGCGGGCGCAGGTGCTCGCCGCCGATCCCCTGAACCCCGGCGGCACCGGCGACGACCAGAACGGCTGGCGCATCCGTGTCGGCACCGACAACGACGGCATCCCCACGAACGCCCCGCCCGCCAACTACGACAACCCGGACGGCGTGCTCGGAACGAACGACGAGATCGTCCTGGGAGGCGTCCAGGTGCAGTTCCAGCACGACGCCGCCGGGCTCCAGTGCCAGACGTTCTACGAGTACACGACCCCCGGACAAGCCTCGGTGACGTTCAGCAACTTCGACATGGACGCCGGGACGTCCCGGGTTCGCTACTACGCGGCGGGCGATGCCTCGTACGTGGCCACCGGACTGAGCGGCGGCACGCTCGGAACGGTCTCGGCGGACGGCGTCTGGAACAACGGCGGAACCCTGGCGACCCGTGTCGGCGACACCATCGCGAACCCCACGACCGGCTGGTGGCGGATCGTGTCATGCGCGACCACCCACAACGGCTTCGTCCAGGAGGGCCAGCTCGGAAGGACGATCTTCTACACGCAGCCGCTCACCCCCCGCATGATCCTGACCAAGACCGACGGCGTCGCCAACGCCTCGCCGGGCCAGGCGCTCACGTACACGATCACCGCCACGAACAACGCGCCGGCCGCCACCGGAGGCGCAGCCAACAACGTGGTCGTCACCGACACGATCCCGGCGGGATTCACCTACACGGGATGTTCCATCCCGACGCCGGCGCAGGGCACGTGGACGTGCTCCCAGGCGGCGGGCGTCGTCACGTTCACCCAGACGGGATGGATCAACCGCGGGGCCGTCGCCTCGCTCCGAGTGACCGGCACCGTCAACCAGGGCGTGAGCGGCACCATCACCGACACGGCCAGGGTCAACTACACCGACGAGATGGGGAACCCGTTCGCGCAGGTCACCGCGACCGATGTCGACAACATCGTGCCCTCGTCGAACCTATCGATCACGAAGACCGCATCCAGCAATACGGTCAACCCCGGACAGTCATTCACGTTCACGCTCACGGTGAACAACCTCGGCCCGGCCAACGCGACGAACGTCGTCGTGTCCGACACCGTCCCGTCCCAGTACACAGTGACCAACGTGACGTCTCCCACCGGCTCCTGCGGCAACGTCGGGAACGTCGTCACGTGCAACCGAGCCTCGTTCCTCTTCGGTGCGGCCGCGTGGGTGATCACGGTGAACGTCACGGTGAAGACCACGACCCCCGGTGGGACGTACGTGAACACCGCCACCGTGAGCGCGACCGAGAACGACCCGACGCCCGCTAACAACACTGTGAACCGGAACAACACGGTCAGGTCCTACGGCGATCTGACGCTCACGAAGACCGACGGAACGACGACGGTGACCCCCGGCACGTCGACCACCTACACGATCACGATCACGAACAACGGGCCCTCGACCGAGCCCGCCGGCGTGAGGTTCACCGACACCATCCCGGCCGGCACGGTCGGATCGGAGGCTGAGGCCGACTGCGCCATCGCGGCCAACGTTTTCACGTGCACGACCGTTGCGACGATCGCCGCGGGCTCCTCCAGGTCGTACCAGCTGACACTCGCTGTGCCCTCGGGGTACGCGCCCGCCACCCTGGTGAACACCGCGAACATCACCGTCAGACCCATCACCGACCCCGATCTGACGAACAACTCCGCGACGGACTCCGACACCGTTACGCGGTCGGCCGATCTGTCGATCGTCAAGACCGACTCCACCGACCCTGTGACACCTGGGCAGGCGTTCATCTACACGCTCACCGTTACGAACAACGGCCCATCGAACGCATCGACCCTGTCGGTCTCGGACACCGTTCCGGCGCAGTTCACGGTCACGTCGGTGACATCCCCCGGAGCAACCTGCGGGTTCTCGGGCAACGTGGTGACGTGTACACGGCCCACCCTCATCGCGGCAGCGGCGTGGGTCATCACGGTCTCGGTCACCGCGAACGTCGCCGCGCCCCCCGGCACCTATACGAACACGGCCACCGTGAGCGCGGCCACCGCCGACCCGACGCCGGCGAACAACTCATCGTCGCAGAACACGACGATCTCGCCCTCCGCCGACCTGGCGGTTACGAAGACCGACGGAGTGGCGTCGGTCGTGGCGGGGACGTCGACCACCTACACGATCACGCTGACGAACAACAGTCTCAACGCGGTTGCCGCCGGGGTCGTCGTCTCGGATCCGATCCCCGCCGGGACCGTGGGTTCCGAGTCCGAGCCCGACTGCGTCATCGCGGCCGGAACGTTCACGTGCACGACGGCCGCCGTGCTGAACTCGGGGGCCTCGGCGGTCTACCAGCTCACCCTCGCGGTCGCGCCCGGCTACCTGCCCGCGACGCTCGCGAACACGGCCTCGATCACATCATCCCCGGCCACCGACCCGAACGCGGCTAACAACACCGCCACGGACACCGACACCGTGACCAAGACGGCGGACCTCTCGATCACCAAGGCCGACGGAGTCGGGTCGGTGATCGCGGGTACCTCGACCACGTACACGATCACCGTCACGAACAACGGTCCGTCGGACGTTCCCGCGGGCGTCGTGGTCTCCGACACGATCCCCGCCGGTACGGCGGGTTCCGAGACCGATCCGAACTGCGCCGTCGCGGCCGGCACGTTCACGTGCACGACTCCGGCTGCCATCGCATCTGGCTCGTCGGTGACCTACCAGCTGACGCTCGCCGTGGCGGCGAGCTACGCGGCGGCCAACCTGTCCAACAGCGCTTCCATCACGTCCGCGCCGGCGACGGATCCGAACGGGGCGAACAACACCGCGACCGACACCGACAACGTGACGACGTCGGCGGACCTGTCCATCGCCAAGACCGACTCCGTCGATCCGGTGATCCCGGGCCAGGCGTTCACGTACACCATCACGGTCACCAACAACGGGCCGTCGGACTCGGCGACCCTCACGGTCTCGGACACGGTGCCGGCGCAATTCACCGTGACGAACGTGACCTCGCCCGCCGGCTCCTGCAACAACGCCGGCAACGTGGTCACCTGCACGCGAGCCACGTTCGCACCGGGGTCGTGGGTCATCACCGTGTTCGTGACCGCCGACCTCGGGGCGGCCGCGGGCACGTACACGAACACCGCGACGGTGAGCGCGGCCGCCCCCGACCCGGTGCCCGGGAACGACTCCGCATCCCAGGACACGACCATCATCCCGTCGGCCGACCTGTCGATCGTCAAGACCGACTCGGTCGATCCGCTGGACCCCGGGCTACCGTTCGACTACACGATCGTGGTCACGAACAACGGACCGTCGGACGCGGTCAACGTCGAGGTGACCGACACGATCCCCACGTCCGGCGACTTCTCGATCACCGGGATCGTCGCGAGCGCGGGCCTGTGCGGGAACGTCGGCCAAGTCGTGACGTGCACGTTGGGATCGCTCAGTTCGGGGGGGACGTGGACGATCACCATCTCGATCCTGTCAGACCCGCTGATGCCGGGCGGGCTCTACACCAACACCGCGGTCGTGACATCGGACACGGCAGATCCCGTGCCGGGCAACGACAGCGACTCGGAGGGAACGATCGTGCTGCCGGCCGCCGACCTGGCCGTCACGAAGACCGACGGTGCGGGTTCGGTCACCGCCGGCAACTCGACGACGTACACCATCACGCTGACCAACAACGGCCCGTCGGGCGTCGGAGCGGGGGTCGTCGTGAGCGATCCGATCCCTGTCGGGACGACCGGCATCGAGTCCGAAGCCGATTGCTCGATCGCGGCCGGCACGTTCACCTGCACGACCGCGGCGCCACTCCTCCCCGCGGCCTCGGTCTCCTATCAGCTCACGCTCGACCTGCCGCCCGACTACCCCTCGGTGAGCCTGTCCAACACTGCCACCATCACGTTCTCGCCGGTCGCGGAGACCGATCCTTCGAACGACTCGGCCACCGACACGGATGCCGTCGAGTTCCGAGGTGAGCTCGCGATCACGAAGACCGATGGCGTGGCGACCATCACGGCCGGCACGTCGACGACGTACACGATCACGGCGACGAACACCGGTCCATCGCAGATACCGGCCGGGGTCGTCATCTCGGATCCGATCCCCACTGGAACCGCGGGCAACGAATCGGAGCCCGACTGCTCGATCGCTTCCAGCGTGTTCACATGCACGACAACCGCACCGATGGCCGTCGGGGCTGTCGTCTCCTATGCGTTGACACTCGCTGTCTCGCCTGGGTACCTGCCGGCGACGCTCGCGAACACGGCCTCGATCACGTCGTCGCCCGCGACCGACACGAACCCCGTGGACGACAGTGCGACCGACACGGACACGGTGACCAAGTCGGCCGACCTCGCGCTCACCAAGGACGACGGCGTGGCATCGCTGATCGCCGGCACCTCGACGAACTACACGATCACGGTCACCAACAACGGACCGTCCACCGAGCCGGCCGGCGTGGTGCTCTCGGACCCCATCCCGGCCGGCATGGTCGCGAGCGAGTCCGAGCCCGACTGCGCGATCGCCGCTGGCACGTTCACGTGCACGACGTCCGCCGCGATCCCTCCCTCGGCTTCGCTTTCGTACGTGCTGACCCTGGCCGTTCCGCCGGACTCGGCGATCGTCTCCCTCACGAACACGGTGTCGATCACGTCGGCACCCGTTCCCGACCCTGACCCGGCGAACGACGCCGCGAGCGACACGGACACGGTCACGACATCGGCCGACCTCGCGCTCACGAAGAACGACGGCGTCGCATCCGTGATCGCCGGTACGTCGACGACCTACGCGATCACGGTCACCAACGATGGACCGTCCACCGAGCCGGCCGGCGTCGTGATCAACGACCCGATCCCCGCGGGAACGAACCCGACCGAGACCGAGCCGGAGTGCGTCATCGCTGCGAGCGTGTTCACGTGCACCACGACCGCGCCACTCGCGCCCGGAGCCTTCAAGTCGTACCAACTCACCTTGGCGATCTCCGCCGACTCCGTGCTCGTCTCGCTCGCCAACACGGCGACGATCGCTCCTCCGCCGGTCTCCGATCCCGCTGCGGGTAACGACAGCGCGACCGACACGGACACCGTCACGACATCGGCGGACCTCTCGATCGTGAAGACCGACTCTGCCGACCCCATCAGCCCGGGAGACACCCTCGACTACACGATCGTGGTCACGAACAACGGACCGTCGGACGCCCAGAGCCTGCAGGTCACCGACTCGGTCCCCGCGCCGGGGTCCTTCGTGATCAGCGGGGCCGTTCCGAGCGCGGGTTCGTGCTCGATCTCCGGCAACGACGTCACGTGCGACCTCGCCACCCTGCCGGTCACCGGCACCTGGACGATCACCATCTCGGTCGTGCTGGATCCACTCACGCCCGGTGGCCTCTTCACCGACACGGCGATCGTCACCTCGACGACGGCTGACCCCGCGGTGGCCAACGACCAAGACTCCGAGTCGACGATCGTGCTCCCGGCCGCCGACATGGTCATCACGAAGGACGACGGGGTGGCATCGATCGTCGCCGGCACCTCGACCACCTACACGATCACGCTGAGGAACGACGGTCCCTCGACCCAGCTGGCAGGGGTCGTCGTCTCGGACACGATCCCGGCCGGCACGACCGGTTCGGAGACGGAGGCCGATTGCGACATCAACGTCGGGGTCTTCACGTGCGTCACGACTGCTACGATCGCCCCGCTCGGCTCGGTCACCTACCTGCTGACGCTCGACGTCCCGCCGGATTACGCATCGCCCACGCTGGCGAACACGGCGACGATCACGTCCACGCCGATCGTGGAGACCGATCCCACCGACGACGTCGCCACCGACACCGATGCCGTGACGGCCTCGGCCGACCTCGCCATCATCAAGACCGACCTGCCCGACCCGGTCGTGGCCGGCAATGACGTCACATACACCCTCACGGTCACGAACCTCGGGCCCTCGGATGCGACCGGCGTGGTGGTCACCGACACGCTTCCCGGCGCCGTGACGTTCGACACGGCCACGCCGAGTCAGGGGAGCTGCTCCCAGGCCTCCGGCGTCGTCACCTGCCCGCTCGGCGTCCTGGCCGCCGGCGCCACCGCGACCATCGCGATCGTGGTGACCACGACGATCGACGGGCTGATCACCGACACCGCGGTCGCCTCGGCCTCGACGACCGACCCCGTGCCGGGGAACAACACCGCCATCGAGACGACGACGGTGACGGCCGCGGCCGACCTGGAGATCACGAAGACCGACGGTGTCGCCACGGTCACGGCCGGTACCTCGACCGTCTACACGATCACGGTGACGAACAGCGGCCCGTCCGTCGAGCCTGCCGGCGTCGTCGTCTCCGACACGATCCCGGCCGGCACCAACCCGACCGAGACCGAGACCGACTGCGACATCGTCGCGAGCGTGTTCACGTGCACCACGATCTCCCCGCTCGCATCCGGCGCCTCGGTCGTCTACCAGCTCACGATCGCGATCCCGGCGGCCTACGCATCCGCCACGTTGTCGAACACCGCCTCGATCTCGTCGTTCCCGATCCTCGACCCGAACAACGCCAACAACGCCGCGACCGACATCGACACCGTCTCGGCGTCGGCGGACCTGGGGATCACGAAGACCGATGCGCCCGATCCCGTCGTGCTTGGCAACGACGTCACCTACACGATCACGGTCACGAACAATGGGCCGAGCGACGCCGTGGGCGTGGTCGCGACGGACACGCTGCCGGGGTTCTCGAACTTCGTGTCGGCTGGTTCGAGCCAGGGAAGTTGTTCGGAGGCTGCGGGGATCGTGACGTGCCCCCTGGGCGGGCTGGCGCTCGACGCCGTCGCGACCATCATCGTGGTCGTCGAGCCCACCGTCGCGGTCGTCATCACCGATCAGGCGTCGGTGACGGCAACCACGCCCGACCTCGTCCCGGCCAACAACGACGCGATCGAGGACACCACGGTCATCTCCTCGGCCGACCTCTCGATCGCCAAGACCGACGGCATCGCGTCGGTGGTCGCGGGTACCTCGACGACCTACACGATCACGCTGACGAACAACGGCCCGTCCGTCGAGCCGGCCGGCGCCGTCATCTCGGACCCGATCCCGGCCGGCACGACCGGCACCGAGTCCGAGGCCGACTGCTCGATCGTGTCGGGTGTGTTCAGCTGCACCTTGTCGGCGTCGCTCGGTGTCGGTACATCGATCTCGTACCAGCTCACGCTGGCGATCCCAGCGGGATACGCCCTCACCATGCTGACCAACACTGTCTCGATCACGTCGTCGCTGCTCGTCGACCCGGACACGGCCAACGACTCCGCGACCGACGTCGACGACGTCACGGCCTCGGCTGACCTGGAGATCACGAAGACCGACGGGGTCACGAGCGTGACGCCCGGGTCCTCGACCACGTACACGATCATCGTCACGAACGCCGGACCTTCGAGCGCGCCGGCCGGCGTCGTGGTGTCGGACCCGATCCCGCCCGGGACGACCGGCACCGAGACTGAGGGCGACTGCGACATCGCCGCGGGCGTGTTCACGTGCACGACGTCTGTCTCGCTCGCGCCGGGCGCGTCCGTCTCCTACCAGCTCGTGATCGCGATCCCCGTGACGTATGTGGGCGCGACGCTCGTGAACACGGCGACGATCTCGACCGCGCCGGTGCCAGACCTGAACCCGGCCAACGGCTCGGCGAGCGATACGGACACGGTCACGCCGATCGTCGCCGACCTCTCGATCGTCAAGACCGACTCGGCCGATCCGGTCGCGCCGGGAGACCCGTTCTCGTACACGATCGTGGTGTCGAACGCCGGCCCCGACCCCGCCCAGAACGTCGTCGTCACCGACACCGTGCCGTTCGCGTTCAGGGTCATGGGTGTGGCGTCCTCGGAGGGCTCGTGCGCGAACACGGGGAACGCCGTCACGTGCACCTTGTCGACGCTCGCCATGGGCAGCACGTGGACGATCATGATCCAGGTCGAGGTCCGGGCCGGCGCGGCGCCTGGCTCGGTGATCAACACCGCCACGGTGACCGGCATCGGCGACTCGACCCCCGCGAACGATGCCTCGACGCAGTCGACCACGATCGGCGAGACGACCGGTTCGGCCGACCTGGTGCTCACGATCGTCGTCGACGATCCAACCCCGAGCGAGGGCGACACCATCACCTACACCATCACGGTGGCCAACAAGGGTCCGGACGACGCGACCGGCGTGGTCGTGACCGACGTGCTGCCGGACGGCGTGACGTTCGTGGCGTCACGGACGGCCAGAGGCGGTTACCAGCCTGGCACCGGGGCGTGGGACATCGGCTCGCTCAGCGCCAGGCTGTCCGTGCGGCTTGCGCCGGGCCAGACGGTGACGCTCCAGATCGACGCGACGGTCGACGCCGGCACCGCCGGGACGACGATCCACAACCCGGCGAGCGTGACCCGGATGGATCAGACGGACCCGACGCCCGACGACGACGCGGATACCGCGCCGATCACCGTGACCGCGGTCCTCGGCACGGGTGGCGGAACCTCGTTCACCGGATTCCCGGGGACGTGGCCGTTCGTCGCGTTGTTCGCGTTCATGCTCATGGGGCTGGCGTCGCTCGCCGCGTCTCGCCGACGCCGCGCCTAAGGGTTCACCTCGCACGTCTTCGTGAGGGATAGATTGGATCATGGTGAGCCGTTCGGTACCGGGATTCCTGCCCAGCACGTCTGGCTTTCGCTTCGCGAACGCCTTTCCGCCTGCCCCTGTTAGATACATCGGCATCCCGGGCGTGATCAGCATCCCGATCGGGGACGCATCCAACGGCCTGTGCGGTGGCATGGTCTTCGCCGCGCGCGACTACTTCGAGAAGAAGCGCCCGCCTCCGGATGAGACGACCGCGCCGGGCAAGGGCCCACTGTTCGACTACCTCTGCGACCGGCTCTTCGACAGCTTCGCACTCCCCCTTGGCCCCGCTCGGTATTTGCAGCTGATGAGTCCGTTGGTCTCCGACGGCGAGACGATCTGGAGTCGTATGGGCGTGCCTCCTCATGGGCGTGCATGGCAAACGGTGCGCGACGAGTGGCCCAAGGTTCGCGCGGACATCGATGCGGGCCGCCCGTCGCCGCTCGGCCTCATCAAGGTGAAGTCGAAGGATCCGCGACAGCTCAAGCAGCACCATCAGGTGCTGGCGTATGGCTACGATCTGGAGGGCACGGCGTTGAAGCTCCGGCTGTACGACCCGAACAAGCCCGGGCGCGTCGATGTGACGCTGTCGCTCAATGTCGCCGATCCCTCGCATCCCATCGCCATCACCACCTCGCCGTCCTCGGGGCCCGTCTACGCGTTCTTCCGCGTCACCTACGCGGCGAAAAGCCCACCGTAGTCATCTGGTGCAGGGTTCCTCCGTAGCAGGCCATATCCCCCGTCTTGTCCCCAGGCATCCCCAACAGATATCGACGAAAATCGGCCGGTTCGGCGATGGCTGGACGCATCGCAACCGCGCTACCTTGCGGTATTGCCGACGGCGACCCCCCTCGCCGGCGGCAACCCCCTTCCTGATCCGCCGAGGTAGCGGGCGCCGGGCTGAGATCGCTAACTCGCCGCGGACCGTTCGAGGCCATCCAGGATCAGTTCGAGCCCGAACTCGAACTCGTTGCCGTGGTCGTAGCCGGGCTTCAGGACGTGCTCCGTCGCCAACTCGGCGAGGTAGGGGTACTCCTTGGAGGGGAACTGCGCCGCGATCTCCTCCACGACCTCTGGGGCCGTCTCGCTGTCAAACGGGAGACCCGCTTCCTGCAGAGCGAATCCATAGATATACGCGTCGAGCAAGGAGTAGGCGTGCGCGGCCATCTGGACCGAGAAACCGCCGCGGCGGAGCTTGCCGAGGACCGAGTCGTGATGCCGCAACGTGGCCGGTCCGGGGTGCATCCGCGACTCCATGAATGGTGTCGCCCACGGGTGGCGCCCGAGCACGCTGCGGGCTGAGATCGCACGATGTCGCATCGCGGACCGCCAATCGGCATCGGCCGGAGGCAGGTCGATCTCACTGAAGACGACGTCGACGATGCCGTCGTACTTAGTACGGTGATTCCACAACACGAGAGGACCGATCATGGGATCGACGGAACCAGCAGAGCGACCCTCCGATCTCACGGCGTCCGCTGCTGACGGGATGCGGGCCATCGTCCAGGACGCCTACGGCTCCGCCGACGTGCTGCGGCTCGCGGAGATCGCCAGGCCCGACATCGCGGCGAACGAGGTCCTCGTGAAGGTCCGTGCGGCCGGGCTGGACCGAGGCACCTTGCACTTCCTGACCGGCACGCCGTACCTGATGCGCATCATGGGCTTCGGCTTCCGTCGTCCGAAGAACGCCGTTCCAGGACTCGACCTGGCCGGCACGGTCGCTGCGGTGGGCGCCGACGTGACCAGGTTCACGGTCGGCGACGAGGTGTTCGGCATCAGCAAGGGGTCGTTCGCCGAGTACGCGGCCGCGAAGGAGGACAAGCTCGCGCACAAGCCGGCCGGTCTCACCTTCGAGCAGGCCGCGGTCGTGCCGGTCTCCGCGATGACCGCGATCCAGGCGCTGCGCAAAGGCCGGATCCAGCCGGGACAGCAGGTGCTGATCATCGGAGCATCGGGCGGTGTCGGCACGTTTGCGGTCCAACTGGCCAAGGCGTACGGAGCCGAGGTCACCGGAGTGTGCAGCACCGCGAAGGTCGACCTGGTTCGGTCGATCGGTGCCGATCATGTCGTCGACTACACCAAGGAGGACTTCGCCGACGGCGCGCGGCGCTACGACCTGATCCTCGACATCGCTGGGAACAGCCGCCTCTCGCGGCTCCGCCGGGCGCTGACGCCGAAAGGAACGCTCGTCATCGTCGGCGGCGAGGAAGGCGGCAACGTGACCGGTGGCTTCGGCCGGCAGCTCCGCGCACCGGTTCTCTCATTGTTCGTGCGCCAGCGGCTGACCATGCAGGTCACGAAGGAACGGCACGACGACCTGGAACCGCTCAGTCGGTTCATCGAGGCCGGCCAGGTCACCCCGACCCTCGACAAGACCTACCCGCTGGCCCAGGCCCCCGACGCGCTGCGTGACCTCGAAGCCGGACGCGTGCGGGGGAAGATCGCCATCACGATCTGACCCCCGTGGGACTTCCCGGCGTGGGCACATGAGGTGGTGGGAACCAGATGCGATCCCGGCCGACCGCGCGGAAACCCATGCGCTCGTACACGGCGAAGCCCATCGGCGACGCCTGCAGAGCGACGCCCGCCGCTCCGTCCGCGAACGCCGCGTTCGCGAGCGTCGCCGTGATCTCCGTGCCGAGTCCTCGCCCCCGGTGTGACTCGACGACGGTGATCCACCCGACCACCGCGATCTCGCCGGATCGGTAGACGGCGCCGGCACCCACCACCTCCCCGTCGGCTGCCGCCAGGATCCCTCGCACACCCGGGGGCTCGAGGGTCGCGGGGGAAGCGAACATCGCTCGCACCATTCCGCGTTCGTCCTCGTCGTCCGCGAACCCGGATGCCAGCACCTCGCGGAAGGACCTAACGTCACGCTCGGTTCCCACCCAGCTCATCGACACGTCGTCGCGGGATCGCTCAGGAACCCGAGCCTCCAGGAGCATCACGGGGAGCTCGGTCGCGAGATGCCAGCCTGCGCGCATCGCCGCCGCGTCGAGATCGGCGTCATGCGCATCCGATGTCATCAACGATGCTCCGTGCCCGACACGGGAGAAATGACGCTCGACCCGACCGAGGATGTCCGTTGCGTCCGCCGAGGTCGCGGCTTCGAGGACCCGGAAGGCGACGTTGGCGATCACCGGCAACGGGTGGGTCCCGGTGACGAGCACCAGGCCGTCCACCTCCTCCACGGACCCGCCGGACCGGGTTGCGGCTTCCATGTAGACGCGGCGGTTCGCGTCGTCGGCCTTCGCGCGAAGTGGATCGACCACGGGGCGAATCATCCTCCGGATCGCGTGTCGACATGCACCGGCGTCCCGTCCAGTCACCCTGGGACAGCGGGCAACGTCACCTGATGCTGCTCGCGAAATCCTCCGCTCTGGGGATGGATGACGGTGAGCACCTCGCGCTACTGTTCGCTCCTGCCGCGCGTGACCCCCACCGAGCGGTGAGTCTCTCCCTCGGATGCGCCTTCCCTTGGTGCTGCACGACGGAAGGATCGGATCGATGGGCGAGGCGAAGATGCTTCACGACACCCTCGGACGGCACGACCTCGGGGCGAGGTCGTGACGATCGAGGTGGTTCGGCGTCAACTCTGCGAGCAGCTTCGCGAACGCGTCGACGCGCGCGGACTTGCGACCGCGCCGCGCACCGAGCGACGGCTCCGCGTTCGCGAAGAAGCCCTCGCACTCCTCCGCGCGAGCGGCGCCATCCTGCCGCAGCGCGAGCTGACGCGGATGGTCAACGAGGTTTCAGACGAGGTCGTCGGGTTCGGTCCGATCGAGTTCCTGCTGAAGGACCCGGACGTGACCGAGGTCATGGTCAACGGACCCGACGACGTGTACGTGGAGCGGGAGGGGCGGATCGAAAGGGCGCCGGACGGCTTATTCGAGGGGGAGGAGGCCGTCTTGCATCTGATCGAGCGGATCGTGGGGCCGTTGGGTCTCCGGGTCGACGAATCATCGCCTTGGGCGGATGCGCGACTACCGGAGGGCAGCCGTGTCCATGCGATCATCCCGCCTCTCTCGCTCCGCGGTCCTGCGCTCACGATCCGCAAGTTCTCGCCGGTGCCGATCACGGCCGAGGACCTGGTCGCGAGCGAGTGCGTGGGACCCAGGATGTTGCGCTTCCTGATGTGTTGCGTCCGCGGTCGGGCGAACATGATCGTGTCCGGCGGAGCGGGGACCGGGAAGACGACGATGCTCGGCATCCTGTC
>JBBQVZ010000041.1:0-24156 GCA_038211015.1 Actinomycetota bacterium
CAGCTCTTACAGGCGTACGGCGGCTCCGGCCGCCGGGCCGCGGTGTTCGAACCCACGTACCTCCTACACTCGCGGATCGCCTGGCTCACACAGACCGACGTCGTGTCGCTCACGCTGGACGACGGGTTCGCGCTCTCGGAGGATCGCGTGTCGGCCGCCGTCGGCGCGGGAACCGACGTGGTGTTCGTCTGCTCGCCGAACAATCCGACGGGGAACGCCCAGCCGGTGGAGGCGGTCGCGTCGCTGGCCGCTCGCACCGATGCGCTCGTCGTAGTCGACGAGGCGTACATCGAGTTCGGCGGTTCCACGTGCCTTCCGCTCGTGGCCGATCATGCGAACGTCGTCGTCACGCGCACGATGTCGAAGGCGTTCGCGCTCGCAGGTGCGCGGATCGGCTACGCGCTCGCCTCACCGGACATCGTCGAGGACCTGCAGCGCGTCCGTCTCCCGTACCACCTGTCGGCCATCACGCAGGCCGCGGGGGTCACGGCGCTCCGTCACGCCAAGGAGGCCATGGCGATCCTGGACGCGATACGCGACGAGCGCGACCGGATCCTCGCGGCGCTCCGCGCGATGCCGGACGTCACCGTGTACCCGTCCGACGCGAACTTCGTGCTGTTCGTGCCGCCCAAGCCCGCCGTCGATGTCTGGCAGAGCCTGGTGGACCGCGGCGTGCTGATCCGCGACCTCTCGCCCGTCGTTCCGAACGCGCTCCGCGTGACGGCCGGCACCACGGACGAGGTCGACCTGTTCCTATCCGCGCTCGAGGAGGTTCTCGCCGCATGACCGACGCCGCACGCACCGCCACGGTGGTTCGAACCACGAAGGAGACCGAGGTCCGCGTGGAGCTGGCGCTCGACGGCTCAGGGACCGGGGTCGCGGACACGGGTCTGCCGTTCTTCGATCACATGCTGCAGCAACTGGGAACGCACTCGGGATGGGACCTTGAGGTCAACGCGAAGGGAGACCTCCAGGTCGACGGGCACCACACGGTCGAGGACGTGGGCATCGCGGTCGGACAGGCGCTCGCGGAAGCGCTCGGGGGCAAAGAGGGGATCAGGCGGTTCGCCTCGATCACCGTTCCGCTCGACGAGGCGGCGGTTGAGGTCGCGCTCGACCTGTCCGGGCGCCCGTTCGTCGTGCACGAGGTCGAGATCCCCGCGGAGATGATCGGCACGTTCGACACGGGACTGGTCGAGGACTTCGTCCGGGCGTTCGCGACGACGGCGAAGATGACGCTCCACGTGCGTTTGAAGTCGGGGCGCTCGCCGCACCACGTGATCGAGGCAGAGTTCAAGGCTTTGGCCAAGGCGCTCGGAGACGCGTGCGGCCTTACCGGACGCGCGACGACGCCGAGCACGAAAGGAACGCTGTGAGCCCTCGCTCGATCGCCGTCCTCGACTACGGGATGGGCAACCTGCACTCCGTCTCCCGGGCGATCGCCACCGTGGGGGGCAACGCCGAGGTGACCCGCGAACCCGAGCAGGTCGCGGGGGCCGACGCGCTGGTGATCCCGGGTGTCGGCGCGTTCGGGGCGTGTGTCCGCGCGCTGACCGAGCGCGGCCTGGATAGGGCGATCCACGACTTCGTCGGAACGGGTCGGCCGGTGTTCGGCGTGTGCCTGGGCATGCAGGTGCTGTTCAAGCAAAGCGACGAGGACCCCGAAGAAGGACTGTCGATCGTTCCCGGTCGGTCCAGGAAGCTCCCTCCGAACGTCAAGGTGCCGCACATGGGATGGAACACGGTCGACTGGTTGGGCAAGCACGCCTACATCGAGGGCATCCCGAGCGGGACGCGCTTCTACTTCGTGCACTCCTATGCCCCCGACGTCATCGAGGGAACCACGGTGGGCGTCACCGACTATGGCCGTCCGTTCTCGTCGGTCGTGGCCAAGGACAACGTGTTCGCGACGCAGTTCCACCCGGAGAAGTCGGCCGACGCCGGACTGCAGATCTACTCGTCCTTCGTGAAGGCGGTGTCGGGTCGATGATCGTGATCCCGGCGATCGATCTCCGCGGCGGCCGCGCCGTCCGTCTGGTTCGCGGCAACCCGGAGGAAGAGACCGAGTACTCGGCCGACCCGGTCGAGGTCGCCGAGCGGTTCCAGGAGGAGGGCGCGCGCCGGCTCCACGTGGTCGATCTGGACGCCGCTCTCGAACAGGGCTCGAACTCCGAGGTGGTGAAGGCCATCTGTCACGCCGTCGCGATCCCGGTCCAAGTCGGTGGGGGCATCCGCTCGCTCGAGTCGATCGGCGAGGTCTTGGGGCTGGGCGCGGCTCGCGCCATCCTGGGAACGGCGGCGGCCGCGATCGATGCCGCGTTCGTCGCACGCGCGGTGGAAGAGTTCGCGGAACACGTCGTCGTGGCGCTGGACGTCCGCGGAGGGCACCTCATGACTCGTGGCTGGACGGAGGAGGGCCCGGCCCTCGAAGACGTGCTCCCCGCGTTGAACGAAACGGGCGCCGCACGCTACCTGGTGACGGCGATCGCGCGCGACGGCACGTTAGAGGGCCCCGACCTCACGCTGTACGGGCGTGTGTTGAAGCTGACGGACCGGCCAGTCATCGCTTCGGGCGGCGTCCGCGACGCCGACGACGTCTGGGCGCTCCGCGACCTGGGATGCGAGGCGGTCGTCACCGGCAAGGCGTTGTACGAGCGCACGCTCAAGCTCGCGCAGGTGATCAGGGGCTAGCGATGCTGGCGAAGCGCGTGATCCCGTGTCTCGACGTCGACGCCGGCAGGGTCGTGAAAGGCACGAGGTTCCAGAACCTCCGGGACGCCGGCGACCCGGTGGAGATGGCGGCCCACTACGACCGTGAGGGCGCCGACGAGCTGGTATTCCTCGACATCACGGCCACCGTCGAAGGACGTCAGGCGACGCTCGACGTCATCTCGCGGACCGCTGAGCAGGTGTTCATCCCGCTCACGGTCGGCGGCGGCGTCCACGACGAGGAAGGAGTGAACGCGCTCCTCCGCGCAGGTGCCGACAAGGTCTCGCTGAACAGTGCGGCGGTTCGGGATCCCTCGATGTTCGCGCGATGTGCCGATCGCTTCGGCACGCAGTGCATGGTGGTCGCCATCGACGCCCGGCGCCTGAAGGGAAGCTGGGAGGTGGTGATCGATGCCGGGCGCACCGCGGTCGGACGCGACGCCGTCGAGTGGGCGGTGGAAGCAACCGACGTCCACGGTGCCGGCGAGGTGCTCGTCACGTCGATGGACCGGGACGGGACCGGCGACGGGTACGACCTGGAGCTGCTCAAGGCCATCACGTCCGCGGTGCACGTGCCGGTGGTCGCGAGCGGCGGTGCCGGCGCGCTCGAGCACTTCGCGGCCGCGCTCGATGAGGGCGGGGCCGACGCGGTGCTCGCGGCGTCGCGTCTGCACTACGGGCAGCTCACCATCCGCCAGATCAAGCAACATCTCGCCACACGACAGCTCCCGGTGAGGCTCTGACCGTGGATGCCGTCGCGGTCGATGCGCTGACGTTCGACGAGCGGGGGCTGATCCCGGCCGTCGTGCAGGACGCGGAGAACGGCGATGTGCTCATGGTGGGATGGATGAACCGGGAGTCGGTGACGCTCACCATCGCGGAAGGGCGCACCGTCTTCTGGAGTCGCTCCCGCCAGGAGCTCTGGCGCAAAGGAGAGACGAGCGATCACGTGCAACACGTCGAGGACATCCGGGTGGACTGCGACGCCGACGTCCTGCTGATCCGCGTGCACCAGGTCGGCGCCGCGTGCCACACCGGCGCACGCAGCTGCTTCTTCCGTAGGCTGGAGTCCTGATGCTCAAGGTCGTTATCCCGAAGGGCTCCCTGGAGGAGCAGACGCTGCGCCTGTTGGAGGCAGCCGATCTCGGCGTGCGGCGAGGGTCGAACCGCGACTACCACGGCTCGATCGACGACGATCGGATCGAGCGCGTCTCCTTGTTGCGGCCCCAGGAGATCCCGACGTACGTGCAGGACGGCCTGTTCGACATCGGGATCACCGGACAGGACTGGATCGCCGAGACCGCCGCTGACGTCGAGGTGCTGGCCTCGCTCTCCTACGCGAAGAGCGGCACCGGCCACGGGACGAGGGTCGTCCTCGCCGTGCCGAACGAACACGTGGCGAACAGCGCCCGTGAGATCCCGGCCGGCACGCGGATCTCCACGGAGTTCATGCACCTGACCGAGCGCTATTTCGACAACCTCGGGATCGACGTCAAGGTCGTCTGGTCGTTCGGCGCGACCGAAGCCAAGGTCCCGGAGATCGTCGATGCGATCGTCGACATCACGGAAACGGGGAGCACGCTGCGCGCGCATGGCATGAAGATCATCGAGACGCTGCTCGAGTCCCAGCCGGTCCTGGTTGCGAACCGCGAGGCCGCGGCTGATCCGGCGAAACGCGCGGCGATGGACGATGTGACCACGCTCCTGCTCGGCGCCCTCCGGGCGGAGAGCCGTGTCCTCATCAAACTGAACGTCACCGAGACGGAGCTGGCCAAGGTCCTGGAGGTCGTCCCCTCGATGAAAGCGCCGACGGTGTCGCCACTGTCCGAAGGGGGATACGCGATCGAGACCGTGGTCGAGAAGCGACTCGTCAACACGCTGATCCCGCAACTGAAGGCAGCCGGTGCCACGGACATCCTTGAGCTCCCGATCTCCAAGATCGTCCCCTAGCCGGAACGGGAGCCAACCGGAATTGCGACGAACCACGGTCGTCGCGGTCACGCTCGTCCTCGCGCTACTCGCTCCGGGTGCCGCCCAGGCGGATCCCGGCCAACCGGACACGTTCTTCGGCCACGACGGTATCCAGACAGCGTTCCCGAACGGCGCCGTCGCATACGCCGTGGCGATCGATCATCACGACCGGATCGTTGTGGCAGGTTTCACGCTCGCCGCGCATGCCGACATCGCACTCGCCCGCTTCACACCTGGCGGGAGGCTCGACCCTACGTTCGGTCAAGGGGGCAAGGTGGTCACCGACCTCGGGGCGAACGACTACGCGTTCGACGTGGCGATCCAGGACGACGGCGGCATCGTGGTCGTCGGCGAACGGGGAACCGCGGCATCCGACCGGTTCGTGGTCCAGCGCTACCGGCCGAACGGAACGCTCGACCCCGGATTCGCGAACGCGGGCACCGCGCTCACGTGGTTCGGCCGCCGGTTCCAGAGCGCGAGCGCCGTGGCGATCACGCCGGGGGGGCGCATCGTGGTCGCCGGCTCCACGTCGAACGGCACCACGAGCCGGTCAGCCGTGGCGCGATACCTGTCCGACGGACGGCTCGATCGGGGCTTCGGCGACGACGGACGCGTCACGACCGACGTCAGCCGGAGCGGGGAGCAGTTCACCGACCTCACGGTCCAGCCGGACGGGCGCATCGTCGCGGCGGGGTGGGCGGAGGGATCGCTCGTTCCGGTGTTCAGCGCGGTGCGATACACGACGAACGGACGGCTCGACCCGTCGTTCGGTGGAGACGGCATCACCCGCGTGGACGTCGCACCGGGAGCCGACCGGGCGAACGCGATCACGCGGCAGGACGACGGCAAGTTCGTGCTCGTCGGCGGGGTATCGGCGGGAGGACGGGCGGAATGGGGCCTGATCCGTCTGGGTCCTCGCGGACATCTGGATCCGACGTTCGGGAAACACGGCCGGCTCATGACCGATTTCGGGCCGGGATTCGACGAAGCTGACGCGATCGCCATCCAGGACAACGGCAGGCTGCTGGTCGCGGGAAGGATCCGTGAGGGCAACGAAGACGATATCGGCGTCCTTCGCCTCAAGCCCGGCGGCGGGCACGATCGCACGTTCGGCGCCGGCGGCCGCGTGCTCACGGACGTCGCGGGCGGTTCGGCCGCCGCCCGTGACCTCGTGATCGCCTCGAACGGCAAGATCGTGCTGACCGGAGAGGCGACGGTCGAACGGATCCGCCGATTCGTGGTGGCTCGCTATCTCTCCTCGTGAACCGGCCGGATCGCGGTGGATGGTAGATGGGTCAGTTTGGATGACCCACACCCTTGACACGCTTGCGGCCTTGGGATGCTTGAGCGGTGAGACGGAGATGGGAACTGCTCATCACCGGAGTCGTTCAAGTGATCGTCGGCTTCGTGAACGACGGGATCATGAACATCGGTCTGGGCGCGGTCTTGATCATCCTCGGCCTGAGTTTGGAACGATCGAAGATAGCGAGGATCGGCTGATTGACAGGCCCCGGGGCACCGTGGAAAGATGGTTGCGATGATTGACTCACGGTTCAGGTTCGCTCGCGCCACCCACACGCCGCTCGTCGGCGTATCCGGTACCTAGGGCGCTACCTGGGCTCCTCGAGCCCGGACGCGCCCCTCGACCCTTCGCCAACGGCGAGGGGTTTTTCCTTTCCCCGCACCCACCACCCGACCCACTAGGAGGACCCGATGATCGACACGACGACGAAGGCGAGGATCCGGCGAGAGGCCGAGGAGCTGGAACGACAGTGGGCGACCGACCCCCGCTGGCGGGACATCGAGCGCCCGTATTCGGGCGAAGACGTCGTCCGGCTCCGCGGCTCGGTCCGCGTCGAGCACTCCGTCGCTCGGATCGGCGCCGAACGTCTCTGGGAGCTTCTCGGCAGGCGCGACTACGTCGCCGCGCTCGGCGCCATGACGGGCGGCCAGGCGGTCGAGATGCTGAAGGCCGGACTCGAAGCGATCTACCTGTCGGGATGGCAGGTCGCCGCCGACGCAAACCTCTCGGGGCAGACGTATCCGGATCAGTCGCTCTACCCGGCGAACTCCGTTCCCGCGGTCGTCCGCCGGCTGAACAACGCGCTGATGCGGGCGGACCAGATCGCGTGGTCCGAAGGCTACGACATCCGTCTGCTTCCTCCGATCGTCGCCGACGCCGAAGCCGGGTTCGGCGGTGCGCTGAACGCGTTCGAGTTGATGCGGTCGATGATCGAGGCCGGCGCTGCGGGTGTGCATTTCGAGGATCAACTGGCGAGCGAGAAGAAGTGCGGGCATCTCGGCGGCAAGGTCCTGGTCCCGACGGAACAGTTCATCCGCACGCTGACCGCGGCCCGACTCGCCGCGGACGTGCTCGGCGTCCCGTCGCTCGTCGTGGCGCGGACCGATGCCCTGGCCGCCACGCTCCTCACGTCGGACATCGACGCTCGCGACACGCGATTCACGACCGGTTCGCGCACGCGCGAGGGGTACTACCGGGTGGAGGCCGGGATGGACGCCGCGATCGCGCGCGGCCTGGCGTACGCGCCGTACTCGGACATGATGTGGTGTGAGACCGCCACCCCCGACCTGGACCAGGCTCGGGCGTTCGCCGACGCGATCCACTCGGAGTACCCCGGCAAGCTCCTGGCCTACAACTGCTCGCCGTCGTTCAACTGGAAGCAGCACCTGGACGACATGGAGATCGCGCGGTTCCAGAAGGAGCTCGGGTCCATGGGCTACCGGTTCCAGTTCATCACGCTCGCGGGCTTCCATGCGCTCAACGCGAGCATGTTCGAGCTCGCGCGCGGCTACGCGGAAGAAGGCATGACCGCGTACGTGCGGTTGCAGGAGCGGGAGTTCGCCATGGAGGACGATGGCTACACGGCCACCCGCCATCAAGCGGAGGTCGGCACCGGCTATTTCGACCGCGTCGCCGAGGTCATCTCCAACGGAACGGCGTCGACGCTGGCGCTCGAAGGCTCGACCGAGGAGGCGCAGTTCCGCACCGCGTGAGCGGCGATAGCATGACGGCATGACCGGAAGGCTGGATGGCCGCAAGGTCGTCGTGCTGCTCGCCGAGGGGTTCGAGGATCTCGAGTTCTGGGTGACCGTTATGCGGCTCCGCGAGGAAGGGGCCACGGTGAGGATCGCCGGGCTCTCCACCGACCCGGTACGCGGCAAGAACGGGCTGGAGGCGAAGGCCGACGTGCTCGTCGCCGATCTCACGAGCGCCGGACTCGACGCGGTGGTCGTTCCCGGTGGATGGGCGCCCGACAAGCTCCGCCGGTACGAAGCCGTGACCCGGTTGGTGCGCACGGCGCACGACGACGGCGCGATCGTCGGGTTGATCTGCCACGCAGGGCTCGTCGGCATCTCCGCGGAGATCGTGAAGGGGTCGCGCGCGACAGGCAGCCTGGGCATCAAGGACGACCTGGTGAACGCCGGCGCCGTCTGGGTGGACGAGCCCGCGTTCCGCGACGGGAACATCGTCTGGGGCCGAGTGGTCGAGGACATCCCCGATTTCTGCCGCGAGCTCGTCAGCGCGATCGAAGGCCTCGGGCGCTAGCTCCCCGGATCGAGATGTGCGGCCGCACGGTCGGGCGGGTGCCCGCGGACGAGCAGCAACGGAACGTGAGAGCGCCGGGAGAGCTGTGCCACGACGCCGCGGCCGCGCCAACCTCCGACCCGGTCGCCGGCCACCAGCACGATGAGGTCGACGCGGAGTCGATCGACGCACGACAGGATCTCGTGCGCAGGATCTCCGAACACGACGACCGGCCGCACCCTCAACTGCTTCAAGATCATGGGCTCCGCGACGCGCTTGAGGTACGTCGAGGCGGTCGACTCGATCTGCGGAGGATAGCGGGACTCCGGCAAGTTCGGGATCGGCACGTCCACGCGAACCAGGATCAGCTCCGATCGGAACCTGCTCGCGAGCGAGCGTGCGTGCGGGAGCGCCTCCTCGGCCTCCGGCGACCCGTCGAGTGGCACCAGGATCCGGTCGTACACCTATGCGTGGAGGAGTAGGAGGAGACCGTTGATCACGACGAGTACCAGGATGGTGGTGGGCAGGGCGACGCGCAAGTACTCGCCCCACCGAACGCGCTCGCCGGTCGTGCGCTCGTAGATCGCCAGCCCGACTACGTTCGCCGACGCGCCGATCGGGGTCGCGTTGCCTCCCACGTCGGTACCCAGCGCGGCCGCCCACACCAGCGGCTGCAGCGGGAGACCCGACGCCGCGAGATGGCCGATGACCGGCGCCATCGTCGCCGCGAACGGCACGTTGTCGACCACGGCTGAGCCGATCGCACCCACCCACAGCAGGATCGTGAGGATGAACGCGAGCCCACCACCGGTCGAAAGGATCGCGTCCGCGAGCGCCTCGAGCGCCCCGGTGGACTCCAGGCCGCCCACCAGGAGGAAGAGTCCTGCGAAGAACACCAGCGTCATCCAGTCGACCGACTCGAGGATGCTCGGGGTGCGTTTGGTCGGCCCCCCCAACAGGAGCACGAACGCTGCCGCGCCGGCTCCCACGACACCGACGGGGATGCCGGTGATCCGGTGGGTCACCAAGAGCGCGACCACGAGCAGCAGCGCGACCCACCCGATCGCGAACAGCACACGGTCGCCGATGGCGTCTCGTGGATCCATCAGCGAGAGCGCCCGGGCTCGCTCGTGCGGATGTGCGTCGAAGTGGTCCCGAGCCGCGCGGATATCACGACGGAAGAGCCACGCGAAGCACGCCACGTTCACCGCCACCGCGACGACGGCGATCACACCGGTACCGAGGACGAAGTCCCAGAACGACAGACCGAAGTGTGTGCCGAGGATCACGTTCGGTGGATCGCCGACCATGGTCGCGGCACCTCCGACGTTGGCCGCGGTGATCTCAGCGATGATGAGCGGCAATGGTCGCAGCCGTGCGACCCGGCAGATCTCCACCGTCAACGTTGCCAGGAAAAGCATGACGGTGATCGAGTCGACGAACGCCGACAGGATCGCCGAGAGGGCAGGAAGGATCAGGAACAGTCGGAGCGGGTCGAGCTGAGCGGCACGCACGGCGTGGAGTCCCAGCCAGCGGAACACCCCGGCCCGCTCCATAGATCCGATCACCACCATCATCCCGAAGATGAACAGCAGCGTGTCCCAGTTCACCATGCTGGTCAGGTCGCGACCGCGGAGCACCACCAACGCCATCACGAGCGCCCCCGAGATGGCGGCGATCGTCCGGTGCACCTTTCCGGATACGATGGCCCCGTAGGAGACCACGAAGACCGACAGCGCGGCCACCTGCGAGCCTTCCACATCTGAACGGTATGGGTCGGCGATTGCACGGCCGTGTCAAGTGCGTTACGAACGCGTAACGGAGGCGACCGGGTCGCCGACGTCGTCGGTTCCGGAATCCCGACCCGTCGACACCGTCCCCTCCTGCAGGCGAACGATGACCTCAAGGTTCGGCCGGGGCACGATGTGAAGGAACTCCCCGCTGCGAGCGTCCCAATCGTCGATGATGCGCGCGGCTCTCACGGAGCCAGTCAACGCGCGGTGGCGTTCCAACAGCTCGCGGAGCTGGATGCGCCCCTCGCCATCGAGCGTCAGAGGCTCGACGAGCTCCTGGTCCATCCGGTCGGCGACCGTCGCCTCTGGGTCGTGGATGAAGAGCTCACCTCCGGTCATGCCGGCGGCGAGGTTCTCGCCGACCGGCCCCAGCACCACGATCGTGCCTCCGGTCATGTACTCCGCCGCGTGGTCGCCCACGCCCTCGACGACCGCCGTCGCGCCGGAATTACGGACCCCGAACCGCTCACCGGCCCTCCCCGCCACGAACAGCTCGCCGCCGGTCGCCCCGTAGAGAACCGTGTTCCCGACGAGCCAGGGATCGCCCGCATCCCCGTCGGGTGGCGCGATCACGATGCTCCCGCCTCCCATGCCCTTACCGACGTAGTCGTTGGCCTCGCCGCGCAGCCGAAAGCGGACGCCGTGCGACAGGAACGCGCCAAACGACTGTCCGGCCACGCCGTCGAACGCGATCGTGGCAGATCCCGGCGGGACCCCTTCGCCGAACCGCTCTCCGATCGCCCCGCCCAGCCGCGCTCCCACCGTTCGGTCCATGTTCGAGATGGGGAACGCCAACTCGACCTGTTCGCCCTCGGCGATCGCGTCGAACGCCATGTCGAACACCCGATCGCCGAGCGTCGAGACCGGGCGCGCGACCACGCCCACCCCGGTGAATCGCCGATCGCCGCGCGGCTTCTGGATGAGCGGGAAGACGTCGAGTCCTCCCGGTGGATCGTCCGGGTCCAGCAGGCGGAGGTGCTCCACGCGACCGATGACGTCGTCGAGCGTCCGCGCGCCCAAGCACGACAGATATCCGCGCAGTTCCTCCGCGACGGCCATCATGAACGCCGCGACCATGTCCGGCGTCCCGGCGAACTTCGCCCGCAGCTCCGGTCGTTGCGTGGCGATCCCGACCGGACACGTGTCCAGGTGACACGTGCGTACCATCAGGCACCCCTCGGCCAGGAGCGCTGCCGTGCCGAACGAGAACTCGTCCGCGCCGAGCAGCGCGGCCACCATCACGTCGCGTCCCGTCTTGAGGCCGCCGTCGATCCGCAGACGGACGCGGGATCGCAGCCCGCTGTCCGCCAGCTCACGCTGCGCTTCCACCAGCCCGATCTCCCACGGGAGCCCGGCGTTCTTGATTGAAGACAACGGCGAGGCGCCCGTGCCGCCGTCCGCTCCCGCGATGTGGACCACGTCGGCGAGCGCCTTCGTGACCCCGACGGCCACCGTGCCGACGCCCTGCTCGGCGACGAGCTTCACCGAGACCGCGGCCAACGGATTGACCTGCTTCAGGTCGAACACGAGCTGGGCGAGGTCCTCGATCGAGTAGATGTCGTGATGCGGCGCCGGACTGATGAGCGCCACACCGGGCTGCGTGTGACGCAGACGGGCGATCTCCTCGGTGACCTTGTGGGCCGGGAGCTGTCCTCCTTCTCCCGGCTTGGATCCCTGGGCGACCTTGATCTGCAGCTCTTCGGCGAACGCGCAGTACTCCGGGGTCACGCCGAAACGCGCCGATGCGATCTGCTTGATCTTCGAATTGCGGTCGGTGCGGTACCGCGAAGGATCCTCTCCACCTTCGCCCGTGTTGGAGCGAGCCCCGATGCTGTTCATGGCCCGAGCGAGCGTCTCGTGCGCTTCAGCGGAGATCGATCCGTGCGAGATGGCTCCGGTGGAGAAACGTCGGACGATCGCCGACGCTGGTTCGACATCATCGATCGGCGTCGGCATCTCCACCGGGACGAAGGCCAACAGGTCGCGGACCGCGGTGGGCGCCCTGCTGTGAACCATCGCGGCATATCGTTCGTACAGCTCCGATCGGTCCGGATCCTTGAGCGCCCGTCCAAGCGCGTGCGCGATCCGTTGATCCTCATCCTCGTCCCGCGCGCCCGCGGCCGTCGTCCGCAGCCGTCGCTGCTCAGGATCGGCGACCCGGTGGAGCGCTCGCACGACCGACGGCTCCGTGGCGTGCTGTTCCCCGCCGCGCCGGAACTTCACGTACCCGGGATTCGCGAGCGCGGGCTGTGCGGTTCGGTAGGCGGCCTCATGCCGCCGGAGCACGATACCGGCGATCTGATCGAAGCCCTGACCCCCCAGCACGGACGGTGTCGAGACGAAGCACGTCCCCGCGATCTCGTGGTCCAGTCCAAGCAGGTCGATGGTCTCGGCGCCGATGTAGCTCTGGACGCAGGAGATCCCGAGCTTGGCCAGGATCTTACGCACGCCATCCTCCACGGCCTCGCGGAACCGAACGAGCGCTTGCGCCGGGTCGAGTTCGGCCTCGATCGCGGTCCCGGCAACCGTCGCGGCCGCCAACCGAGGCCGGATCGCCTCTGCCCCCACCGCGAGCAGGCACGCAACGTCATGCGATTCCTTGGCGTCGTCGACGTCGGCCAGGAGCGAGCATCGCGTCCGGAGCGCCGCGTACGTGAGGGCGGTGTTCACGGCGCCCACGGCGAGGATCGATGGGATCGGCGCCCGTTCCTGCCCGGCCGCCAGGTGGGTGATCACCAGTACCTGCTCGCCGTCGCGGACCGCACCCACGGCCTCGGCGGCCAGACGAACCACCGCTCGACGCAAGCCCTCGGGTCCGCGGGCGACCCGCCACGTCGCGTCGAGCGACCGTCCTCTCGGACGGTCCCAGAGGAAGAAGCTCTCCAGCTCGACGAGAGCCGCAGCGTCCGGATCGTCGACGAGGAGGGGCGCTCGCGGCCCGAGCAGCACGCGGAGCGACATCACCCATCGTTCTCGGAGGTGATCCATCGCCGGGTTCGTCACCTGCGCGAACCGTTGCCGGAGGTGGTTGAAGAACGATCGCTCGTGCCGGCTGAGCGGCGCGAGTGGCGTGTCGTCGCCCATGGAGAACGTCGGCTCCTTGGCGTTGGCCGCGGCGGGACGAACCACGAGCGAGAGATCCTCTCGTGAATAACCGTGGAGGATGTGAAGCCCCAGCCGCTGGTCCGCGGTGAGGGCGTCCGCGCGCGGAGGCTGCGGGAGCGGCACGGTTCGATGCGCGCGCGTCCATCCGTCCCACGGCCGTCCGGCCACCACCGGCTCGAGCGGGTCGTGTTCGACCCCACCCGATCGGGGATCGACCACGTACATCTGGCCGGGTCCCACCTTCCCGCGGCGGACCCGCATCCCTTGCGGGAGTTCCACGACGCCGGCCTCGGAGGCGCAGACCACGATGCCGTCCTCGCGCTCCCAGTAGCGGAGCGGACGCAGCCCGTTGCGATCCAGGGCGACCCCGACCTGCACACCGTCCGTGAAGACCAGCGCGGCCGGACCGTCCCACGGCTCCATCAGCGACGCGTGCCATCGGTGGAACCCGCGCCGGCTCTCGTCGAGATCGGTCATGCCCTCCCAAGCCGGGGGGACGAGCATGGCCATCACGCGACGCACGTCGCGCCCGGTTCGCCCTTCCCCACCCTCCTTCGAGAGGAGCTCGACGACCTCATCCATGATCGCCGAGTCCGAACCCGAAGCGTCGAACGTCGGCGTGAACAGTCGTTCCTCCACCGGCCCGGCAAGCCCCAACCGGCCCTCACGCGCCTGCATGCGGTTGGCGTTGCCGGCGATCGTGTTGATCTCGCCGTTGTGGCACAACATCCGGAACGGCTGCGCGCGAGCCCACGTGGGGGCGGTGTTCGTCGAATACCGCTGATGGAAGATCGCGAACGACGCCTCCAATTCGGGATCGCGGAGATCGGGATAGAACGAGGGAAGCCGGTCCGCAGCCACCAACGCCTTGTAGGTCACCGTCGAGAAGCTCGACGACGCGACGTAGACGTCCCGGTCGGCGGCGATCGCGAACGCCTCGACCCGGCGACGCAGCCGATGCGCCCGTTGTTCGGCTCGTTTGGGCTCATCGGTAGATGGCCCTCGCAGCACGGCCTGCAGGATCCGCGGCTGGGTCGCGCGCGCGTACTCGCCCAAGACCGCCGGTTCCACGGGCACCGGCCGCCAGAGCACCACCTCCAGACGCTCCTGGCTGCAGGCCTCCTCGACGCCGGCGCACACCTCGCCGGTCGAACGGCGATCAACGATGAACAACATCATCAGACCGAGCCGGTCGGCCTGCTCGGCCTCGCATCCAACGTCGCGGACGAGCGGCCGGCGAGCGATCGGGATCAAGATGCCGGCGCCATCGGCCGTCTGATCGTCCGAGGCCACCCCCCCGCGATGACGGAGACGCGCGAGCCCCTCGAGCGCCAGCTCGATGATGGCGCGATCGGGGGTTCCACTCGTTCGAGCGACGAAGCCGATCCCGCACGCGTCGCGCTCGGTGGCGCGATCGGGCCGCGGGGAAGACCGTCGGTGGGAAGCCGTTACGGTTCACCCCCTGGCGGTTGTCGGAACTGCAAACCCTAGGACACGGGGATTTCTCGTCCGTTTCGGGAACGTGAACGCTGCGTTACGTCGCCTCGCACACGCACCGACGCCTCAGGCGAGCGTCACGCACTCGTCACATGCGGGAAACGGTTGCGAAATCGCAGCCCCCTAGCATCCGCACCACAGAGGGAAGACGGCGGTCACGCCCGGGGAAGGGGGATCCATGAGACGGAACGTCCGATCACTCGTGGTGCTCGGATCGATGGCGTTGCTCCTCACGCTCGGAGGAACGGGCACGGCGCATGCCCAAGCGGCTTGCGATGGCACGGCCGCCGTCGGCGACCCGTGCGGCGACGTGACGGGCACCGCGACGGACGTGTTCGGCGGAGAAGCGCCGTCGTTCGAGGACCCGAGCCTGCAGATGGTGGCCGATCAGGTCGGCAAGAACAAGATCGCGATCAACTTCACGTGGATCCTCATGTGCGGGTTCCTGGTCCTGTTCATGCAGGCCGGTTTCGCCATGGTGGAGACCGGCTTCACCAGGGCGAAGAACGCCGCACACACGATGTCGATGAACTTCATGGTCTTCGCCATCGGCGTGGTGGGCTACTTCCTCGCAGGCTTCGCGCTCCAGTTCGGCGGCGTCGGCGGGATCGCGGCTTTGGGAGGCACGCCCCCGCTCACCGACAAGCTCTGCATCGGCTCGTGGTGCTTCCTCGGCACGAAGGGGTTCATGCTCGGCGGCGTCTACGACGTCGGCGTGTTCGCGTTCTTCATGTTCCAGATGGTGTTCATGGACACGGCGGCGACCATCGTGACCGGCTCCATGGCCGAACGCTGGAAGTGGAGCGCATTCATCGTCTTCGCGCTCTTCATGTCCATGGCCCTCTACCCGATCTTCGGGATGTGGGCGTGGGGCGGTGGCTGGTTGGCCGCGCTCGGCACGAACAGCAGCTTGGGACACGGCTACGTCGACTTCGCCGGATCGGGCGTCGTTCACGCCGTCGGTGGTCTCTGTGCGCTCGCCGGTGCCATGATCCTGGGACCGAGGATCGGCAGATACCGGGAGGACGGGACGCCGAATCCGATGCCCGGGCACAACATCCCGTTCGCGATGGCCGGCGCGTTCATCCTGCTGTTCGGGTGGTTCGGGTTCAACCCGGGCTCGACGTTCGCGGCCACCGATCTACGGATCAGCGTCGTGGCCGTGAACACGGTGCTCGCGTCGGTCGTCGGAGCGGTCGCGTGCATGTTCTGGTGCATGCGCAAGAGGAAGCTCGGCAAGCCCGACCCGGCCATGATGACCAACGGCATGCTCGCCGGCCTGGTCGCGGTCACCGCCCCGTCGGGGTTCGTGGCGCCCTGGGCCGCGTGCCTGATCGGCGCGATCGCGGGCGTCCTGGTCGTGGAGAGCGTGGCGTTCTGGGACCGGCGACGTATCGACGATCCGGTCGGGGCGATCTCGGTGCACGGCATCTGTGGCCTCTGGGGCGTGATCGCGGTGGGTCTGTTCGCCGACGGCACGTACGGCGTCGGGTGGAACGGCGTCGACGGCGCGGTGAAAGGGCTGTTCTACGGCGACGCGTCACAGCTGACGGCGCAGCTGGTCGGCGTGGCCACGCTGGTCGTGTGGGCCTTCGGCTTCTCGTACGTGTTCTTCAAGATCCAGCACCGGGTCCAGGGGATCCGCGTGTCCGCGGAGGAAGAGCTCGCGGGACTCGACATCCCGTTGATGGGAGCGGCGGCGTATCCGGACTACGTGCTCGTCGCGTCGGCGCCGGCGACGAACGGCAACGGCACGGGCACGGTGATCGTGGCGACGGCGGAGGAGGACGCAACCGTCTGACCACGCCCATGGGGGCCGGGCTTCGCCCGGCCCCCATGCCCCCTCGCGTTACGAGGTCGTAACACCGAGTACACCGGTGGGAAATGCGCCGGCACTAGGTTCTGGTCATACCGATCGGAAAGCGATCGTCGAGCGACGGAGGGATCGACGCATGGATCACGACGAGCAGGACTTCGTGCTGCGAACCGTCGAGGAGCGCGAGATCCGGTTCATCCGCCTGTGGTTCACCGACGTCCTCGGGTTCCTGAAGTCCTTCGCGATCCCGGCCGAAGAGCTCTCCGAGGCACTCGATGAAGGCGTCGGGTTCGACGGTTCCGCCATCGACGGGTTCGCCCGTGTCCAGGAGGCCGACATGATCGCGCACCCGGACCCTTCGACGTTCCAGCTCCTGCCGTGGCGTCCCGCTGCCCCTGCGGTCGCGCGGATGTTCTGCGACATCCGTACCCCCGAAGGGCGGCTCTTCGAGGGGGACCCGCGCGCCGTGCTCCGCCGGCAGCACGCACGCGCCGCGGAGATGGGGTTCTCGTTCTACGTGGGGACCGAGATCGAGTTCTTCCTCTTCGCTGACTCCACCACCCCTGAGCCGCTGGACGTGGGCTCGTACTTCGACCTCACGCCGCTCGACGTCGGAAGCGACTTCCGTCAGCGGGTGATCGCCTACTTGGAGCAGCTGGGGATGCCCGTGAAGGACTCTCATCACGAGGTCGCCGCATCCCAACACGAGGTCGACCTTCGTCACGCCGACGCGCTGACCATGGCGGACTCGGTCATGACGTTCCGACTGGCCGTAAAAGAGGTCGCGCAGGAGCTCGGCGTCTACGCGACGTTCATGCCCAAGCCGATCCAGGGTGCGTTTGGCTCGGGCATGCACACGCACATGTCGTTGTTCGAGGGCGATCGCAACGCGTTCTTCGATGCCACCGACATCCACTACCTGTCCAAGACGGCCCGTTCGTTCGTCGCGGGGCTACTGCGGCACGCGCGCGAGATCAGCGCCGTGACGAACCAATGGGTGAACTCGTACAAGCGGCTCGTGCCGGGTTACGAGGCACCCGTGTACGTCTGCTGGGGGGTACGGAACCGTTCCGCCATGGTTCGCATCCCGCTCACCAAGCCGGGCAAGGAATCGGCCTGCCGGATCGAGTATCGCGCGCCCGATCCGGCGTGCAATCCGTATCTGGCATTCGCATTGATGCTCGCGGCCGGGCTCCGTGGGATCGAGCGCGAGTACGAGATCCCGCCCGAGGCGGAGAACGACATCTACGCCATGACGGATGTGGAGCGATGGGGCGCGGACATCGCTTCGCTCCCCGAGAGCTTGCCGGAGGCGCTCGCCGAGATGGAGCGGAGCGAACTCGTCCGGGAGGCGCTCGGTGAGCACCTCTTCGAGTGGTTCATCGCCAACAAGCGGGCGGAATGGAACGAACACAGAAGCTACGTCACTGGACTGGAGCTCGAGCGGAACCTACCGAGGCTCTGACACGGAAGGTGCTGACGTCGTCAGTGTCCGCCGCGCAGAGACCGAGCGCAGGTCATGTCGTGCTGGTCCTGGCGGACCCGAGCGGACCGATCGAGCGACTGGTCACGGACCTCGTGTTGTTGGGATACCGGCCGACGGTGCATGCGACCGACGACACACCCATGCCCGACCCCATGCCCGCGGTGGTGATCCTCTTGTCCCAGGACGTGCGCAGCCACGCGCTCCCGTGGTCCGAGGCGCTCAGGCGCGCCGACCGACTCCGTTCGGTGCCGCTGGTATGGCTCATCGACGAGGCCGAGCTCGACCGACTCTCCGGGAGCGAACACCTGATCGACGAGTTCCTCACCACGCCCTATTCCACGAACGAGCTCGCCGCTCGGCTCACGCTCCTCCGCCACCGCTCGGGGAGCGACGACGAAGGTGTGATGCGCCACGGTGCGCTCGGGTTGAACCCGTTGTCGTATCAAGTCTCGGTCGATGACCGGGTGCTCGATCTCACCTACATGGAGTACGAGCTGGTCAAGCTGCTCATCGGGCATCCCGGTCGCGTGTACAAGCGCGAGGAGATCCTTTCTCAGGTGTGGGGATACGACTACTTCGGGGGCATGCGCACCGTCGACGTCCACGTGCGGCGCGTGCGCGCGAAGCTCGGACAGGATCACGCGTGGTTGCTCGAGACGGTACGCGGCGTCGGGTACCGACTGGCACAGGTGCGGGCATGAGCGAACCCCGGATCTGCGTGCTCTGTGAGGAGCCGCTCGAGCCAGGGGTTCGGGACCGCGCGCGCCATCTCCGAGCGGAGCACCCGAGCGCCCACCGCGCGCTGGTGCTCCGGCTCGTGACCCCGTGGCTCTACCTCGCGGCGGTGCTGGCCTTCCTCGCGTTCTCGCTTGCGATCTGGGTGCCGATCGTCGCGCTGGTGGCGGCCCTAGGTGCGAGCTTCGCGTTCCGACGTCGGGCCGCGCTCGAGGCGGGCGGCGTCGCTCGGCCCACACCCGGGCAGATGCTCCGTGCCGGAGGCTACGGGGCGATGGCCCTCGTCGCGGTGCTCTTCGTTATCGCATTCCTCTCGCGCTGAGAGCCCGGCCGCGTCGTTCGATAGGCTCGCCGGCACATGGATCCGCTGCGGGGAGCCTTGCTGTGGGCGTCGGGGAACGCGACCTTGCGCGAGCACCTCCCGCGCTTCCGCGCCGTTCGCAAGACCGTCGAACGGTTCATGCCCGGGGAGACGGCCGAGGACGGGCTGGAGGCGGGACGGCGCCTGGCGACCGAGGGGCTCCCGGTCACGTTCACCCTGCTCGGCGAGAACGTCGAGGACCTCTCGCAGGCGACGGCGGCCGCGGGCGAGTACCTGCGGCTCCTCGACAGGATCGACGAGCTCGGCCTGGACGCCGAGGTATCGGTGAAGCTCACGCAGTTGGGATTCGACCTGGAGCCTGACGCGACCGTGGTGCACATGGAGCGGCTCGCCGACCGCTCGGCCGAGATGAACCGGACCGTGTGGATCGACATGGAGTCCTCCGCGTACGTCGACGGCACGATCGATCTCTACGCTTCGCTGCTCGCGAGGTCCCCCAACAGCGGGCTGTGCATACAGGCGTACCTGCGCAGGACGTGGGACGACGTGCAGAAGCTGGCGCCATTGCAGCCGACGGTGCGGCTGGTCAAGGGCGCGTATCGGGAACCGAAGGAGATCGCGTTCCAGGACAAGCGCCTCATCGACGAGAGCTACTTCCGGCTGGCGAGCCATCTGGCGACCAGCGCCCGCCGGCTGGCGCTCGGCACGCACGACACCGACCTGGTCGCGCGGATCGAGGCCGCGGTCCCGGGCGGGCGCCATGCGTTCGAGGTGGCGATGCTGTACGGGATCCGGTCGAACGAGCAACGCCGGTTGGCTCGGGAGGCCTACACGGTACGGACGTTGATCGCGTACGGCCCCTACTGGTACCCGTGGTTCATGCGACGCATCGCCGAGAGGCCGGTCGCGAACACGCTGCTCGCGCTGCGGAACGTGCTTTGAAATGCCGGAAGTAGACTCCGCCGCCATGAGGCTGAGTGGAGCGATCGCGGCTGCCGTCACGCCGCTCCGCGACGAGGGACGCCACCTGGACGACGACGCGTTCGCGCCGCTCGTCCGTTCCCTCGTCGAGGGAGGTATCGACGGTCTGCTGGCCTGTGGCACGACCGGAGAGGGTGTGCTGCTCTCCGTCGCCGAACGCCGCCGGGTCGTCGAGTCGTACTTGGCGGCCCGCCCCGATGGCTTCCAGGTGGCGGTCCACGCCGGCGCGCAGACCACGTCGGACACCGTCGCGCTCGCGGCGCACGCGCTCGACGTGGGGGCCGATGCGGTCGCGGTGATCGGGCCGCCGTACTTCCCGCTCGACGCGGAGGAACTCACGCGCCACTTCGTGCAGGCGGCGAACGCGTGCGATCCGCTGCCGTTCTACCTGTACGAGTTCATGGGGCGGAGCGGGTACCCCATCCCCGTCGACGTGATCGGGCGCGTCCGTGAGCGCTCGCCCAACCTGTGCGGACTGAAGGTTTCGGACACACCGTTCTCCGCCGTCGAGCCGTACCTGGCGTTCGAGGGCTTGGACGTGTTCATCGGTTCGGAGCCGATGGTGATGCACGGGATGGAGCGAGGCGCGGTCGGGGCCGTGAGCGGCCTCGCCAGCGCGTTTCCAAAGATCGTGTCCTCCCTGGTCCACGAACGGAGCGAGGCCGCACACGACCGGGTGACCGAGCTCCGCCGAGGGCTGCAGGGCATACCCTTCCACGCGGCTCTTAAGGAGGTGCTCGTGTCGATCGACGTCCTGACCACGACCGACGTTCGGGCTCCCCTCAGGGGCCTGACGGGTCCCGAACGGGACTCGGTGCTCACTCTCACCCGCGACATCGCGAGCAGGTAGCGTCGATCGGGAGAGAGGCGATGAGCACAACGCCTGAGGCAGCCGTCCGGCCGGCACAGGTCTCAGACGCCGAGGCCATCCGTTCCATCTACGGGCCGATCGTGACCGCCACCTCCATCTCCTTCGAGGACGCGGTGCCGAGCCCGGACGAGATCGTTCGAAGGATGCGATCGCGGCCGAAGCTTCCGTGGCTCGTCGCGATATCCGGAGCCGACGCCGTGGGTTTCGCATACGCGGGTCAGCATCGAACCCGGCCCGCCTACCGTTGGTCGGCCGAATGCTCGGTGTACGTGGCAGAGACCCACCGCGGGCAAGGGGTGGGTCGGCGTCTATACGAGCGGCTCATCACGGAGGTAATAGATCTCGGTTACGCCTCGTTGTTCGCGGGCATCGCCCTGCCGAACCCCGCAAGCGTCGCTCTCCACGAAGGGTTGGGCTTCCGGCCGATCGGCGTGTTCCCGAACGTGGGATTCAAGTTCGGAGCCTGGCACGATGTCGGCTGGTGGGCACTCGCTCTGCTTACCGGTTCGCCCGACGAGCCAGCCGAGCCGCGTGAGTGGACGTGACCGGGCTCGCTTGACACTCCCGGCACATGAGCTTTAGGTTTTGCACCTGCAATTCCTACTCGGGAGATAGGGAATCGTGATCCGCACCCGCACCGCAGGTCTCGTGGCAGCCATGATGCCCTCCCGCCTGTGCTGTCGCACGGCGCCGCACGGTGCCCCGGTAGCCGGCACCCGCGCGATGCGGCCGTAGACCGCCCTTCCGCTTCCAATCCCCAGGCCGCCGAAGAGGCGGCTTTCCCATTTCCGGACGCGAGCAGATACGCGAGAGGTCACATGAGCGACAGACCCACTCCAGCGGTGACTCCCCGCAAGCGAGGCGAGGGACAGTGGGGGCTGGGCTATCACGAGCCGCTCAACACGGCCGAGCAGATCAAGAAGGACGACGACGGCCTGAACGTTCGCGAGCGGATCGACCGGATCTTCGCGCCGGGCGGGTTCCGCTCGATCGGCAAGCAGGACTTGCGCTCGCGGATGCGGTGGTATGGCCTCTACACGCAACGCAAGCAGGGCGTGCCGGGCGAGCGCACGGGCTCGGCGGAGCCGGAGGAGCTCGAGGACGAGTTCTTCATGATGCGCATCCGCATCGACGGCGGCCGGCTGACGAGCGAGCAGCTCCGCGCGATCGCGTGGGCGAGCGAGCGTTTCGGTCGCGACGTCGCCGACGTCACCGACCGGCAGAACGTGCAACTGCACTGGATCCGCATCGAGGACGTGCCGGCGATCTTCGAGCGCATCGAGGCGGTCGGACTCACGACGCAGGAGGCGTGCGGCGACACGCCCCGCGTGTTCCTGGGATGCCCGCTCGCAGGCGTCACGGCCGACGAGGTCCTGGATGCCACACCCGACATCCGGGCCGTCGCCTCGCGGTACGTGGGCGACCCGGCGTTCTCGAACCTGCCGCGCAAGTACAAGACGTCGATCAGCGGCTGCCGGGTGCATTGCACGAACCCCGAGGTGAACGACATCTCGTTCGTGGGCGTCGATCATCCGGCGCACGGAGCCGGCTACGACCTGCAGGTCGGCGGCGGTCTGTCGACGAACCCGATGTTCGCGCAGCGGCTCGGCGCCTTCGTCGAGCCCGCGCGCGTGCCCGAGGTGTGGGCCGGCGTGACGGGACTCTTCCGCGAATACGGGTACCGCCGCTCCCGCAACCACGCGCGGTTGAAGTTCCTGGTCAAGGACTGGGGCGCCGAGCGGGTGCGGGAGGTGCTGCAGGCGGAGTTCTTGGAGGACGGTCCGTTGCCCGACGGCCCGGCTCCGGCACCGCGGCCGCTGGCCGAACGCGACCACGTGGGAGTACACGAGCAGCGGGACGGGCGCGTCTTCGTGGGGTTCGCGCCGCGCGCGGGACGTGTGGCCGGACACCAATTGCGGATCCTCGCCGACCTCGCCGATGAGTTGGGCGACGGACAACTCGCCGCGACCGCGCAGCAGAAGCTGGTGATCCGCGGCGTGGATCCGGCGCGCGCCGACGAGCTGGTGGCCCACCTCGACGACCTGGACCTGCGCGCGCGACCCAACGCGTTCCGCAAGGGGACGATGGCGTGCACCGGCATCGAGTTCTGCAAGCTCGCGATCGGCGAGACGAAGGGCCGCGCGATGTGGCTCACCGAGGAGCTCGCCGCACGGATGCCGGAGTTCGACGAGGAGATCCGCATCCACGTGAACGGCTGCCCCAACTCGTGCGCGCGGTTCCAGGTGGCCGACATCGGGCTCATGTCGGCGCTGCAGCCGCGGACGGATGGGACACGCTCCGACGCGTTCCTGATTCACCTGGGCGGCGGCATGGGCGAGGGAGCCGCGCTCGGGCGCAAGGTGAAGGGCGTGAAGGTCTTCGCTGAGGACTCGGCGGACTACCTGGAGCTGCTGTTGAACCGCTACCTCCAGCGGCGAGGATCGCAGACGTCGTTCGGCGCGTTCGTGAACACGTTGGACGACGAGCAGCTCGCGCGGTTCGCGGCACCGGTGGGAGGTGCGCGATGAGCACGCCGCGAGCCGTGCCCTTCTATTGCCCGTTCTGCGGTGAGCAGGATCTGCGCCCCGACGACGCGGGCGGATGGCGATGTCTGGTCTGCGAGCGGCGATTCGAGCTGACCGTGACCGGAGTGGGAGAACCGACATGAGCGAACGGGAACCGATCCACGAACCGGCTCTTCCGTACGTCGACGAAGAGGTCGAGGCGATCCACGCCGCCGCCGACCGGTTCGAGCACGCGACCGCGGAGGAGCTGCTGGAGTGGGCGCTCGACCGGTTCCACCCACGGATGGCCATCAGCGCAGCGGGCGGCGTGGACGGCATGGCGCTCATCGATATGGCGTGGCGGATCAACCCGGAGATCCGGGTGTTCACGCTGGACACCGGCCGCCTGCCGTCCGAGACGTACACATTGTTCGAGGAGATCCGCGAGCGCTACGGCATCGCCGTCGAGTTCGAGTACCCGGACCGCAACGCGGTCACGAAGCTGGTCTCGACCGAGGGGCCGAACCTGATGTATCGCAGCGTCGACCTCCGCGTCGCGTGCTGTGAGATCCGCAAGGTCGAGCCGTTGAAGCGCAAGCTCGCCACGCTCGACGCGTGGGTCGCCGGCCTGCGTCGCGAGCAATGGAAGACCCGCAAGAACATCGCGAAGGTCGAGGTCGACCGCGACCACGGCGGCATCGTGAAGCTGAACCCCATGGCCGACTGGAAGCTCGACGAGGTGTGGGACTACGTCCGCAAGAACGACGTGCCGTACCACGAGCTCTTCGACCACGGGTACACGTCGATCGGGTGCGCGCC
>JBBQVZ010000042.1:0-24036 GCA_038211015.1 Actinomycetota bacterium
GCCGACGATCTCTCCCGATCCCGTCGACGGCTACATCGCCGGCATCCTCGTGGGGGACTTCGCGAGCCCGGAGGCGGCCGATACCGCGGCGCAGACCATCCACGCCGCGTTCGGCGAGACGACGCCGGTCGAGGTCGTGAACAGCACGACGGCGCCGAACATCGTGCGACCCGGCGTGTGGGCGGCGGTGATGCTGTTGCCCGAAGACGCGGACCCGTTGACCGTGCTGGCCGACTTCCGTTCCCGGCTACCCGAGTATCAGGACTGGAGCTGGGTGGTCTCCGTATGAAGCTCGGCCGTCGGGCCCTGCCCGCGGTGGCGGCGGTGCTCTTGCTCGCCGCCACCGCCACGGGGTGTTCGAGAACGGGCAGCGACCGAACCCTGGACCTGGGCGCATCCGGCAGCGCTTCTCCGGGTGCGACCACCGGCTCCGTGCAGAAGTGGATCGCCGTCTTCCGGACCGAGGCCGATCCAGGTGACATGAGCGAGGACGCGGCCGATGTCCTGGCCATCGCGGGCGGCTCCATCGTGGAGTCGCCCGCCGCCTGTTTCGAAGGTCTGCCGGCCGACATCCCGCTCGACTCCTATCTGCTGGGTGTCGTGGCGCCGACGAAGGACGTGCTCGACGGCATCGTGACCGAGGTGGATCGGCCGGTGATCTTCGAGGGGCAGGTTCGCACGATGTGTCTTGACTGAGCTGGTTGCTGCGAGCCGGTTGTTAGCCTGGGTGCATGTATCTCATGCGTCGGCATCCCGTCCTCGTCGGGATGGCGCTCGTGCTCCTGATCGTGCTGACCGTGCTCGGCGTGAGCGCGATCACCGTATGGCGGGCCGCCCACCGCGACGAAGCCAGCAGCATCGATCGTGCCGACATCATCATCGTGCTCGGGGCGGCACAGTACGGCGGGAAACCGTCACCGGTGTTCCGCGGGCGCCTGGATCACGCCGTCCTGTTGTTTCGGCAGGGTCGGGCGGACAGCGTGATGGTGGTGGGCGGCAAAGCGCCCGGCGATTCGACGACGGAGGCGCAGGCCGGCCGGGACTACCTGGTCTCCCACGGGGTCCCGGCCGACTCCGCCGTGGCGGAGCCCGTCGGACGCACGACGTTCGAGAGTCTGGCCGGGGCGGCGAAGTACATGAACGAGCACGGGATGGCGAGCGCGTTCCTGGTCTCCGACCCATGGCACAACGCGCGGATCACACAGATGGCGAGCGACCTGGGGATCGAGGGCTACGCGTCCGCGACCTGGACGTCGGCTGCCAGGAGCGAGGACACGCGGTTCTCCGGCTACGTCCGCGAGACCTTCGCATATCTGTACTACCGGGTCTTCGGTCGCTGAGCGGCGCGTATTCGCTCGATCTACGTGACCGTCAGCGTTCCCGTCATCCCCTGGGCCTCGTGGAACCGGCAGAAGAAGTCGTATGTCCCCGGCTCCAGGTCGATCGTCACGTCCTGGGATGCCATGGGGTCGTTCGCGACGTCGATGTCCGTTCCACTGATGGTGAACGTATGCGGTGTGCTCGGGTTCGTGTCGCTGACGGTGATCGTGTCGCCCCGCGCCACGGTGATCTTGGCCGGCGTGAACTGATAGTTCACCTGCGTCAGCGTGAGCGCGCTGGTGCCGCCGCCACCCGACCCCGAGCTGCCTGTCGTGCCGCCGCCGTAGCGGCCGCCACCGGTCGCGCCACTGCTCCCGGTCGCTGCGGCGCCCGTCGAGCCCCCCGCGCCTGCGTTCGCACCGCCGTCGGCGCATGCGGCGCCGAGCAACGTCAACGCGAGCCCACCCGCCACCATCGCCTTGCCGATCCGACCTCGTGCGCCCATCCGCGACCCTCCCTGTCGCACGGGTATACGAACGGGCGGGCGGCCTGGCCTGTCCCTGCCCGGCGTTAGCATGATGACGATGCCCACCCCACGTGAGCGCACCCAGGAGATCGAGCGAGACACGCTCTCTCCTGCCGCCACGCTCGCCGAGGAGTCGAAGGGCCGCGAGCGCGACGAGCCCGAGGATCCGGTCCGCACGGTCTTCCAGCGCGACCGCGATCGCATCTCGCACTCCAAGGCGTTCCGCCGGCTGAAGCACAAGACACAGGTGTTCCTGGCGCCCGAGGGCGACCACTACCGGGTCCGGCTCACGCACACGCTCGACGTCTCGCACATCGCGCGCACCGTCGCGCGCGCCCTTCGCCTCAACGAGGATCTCGCGGAGGCGATCGCGCTCGGGCACGACCTGGGGCACACGCCGTTCGGCCATCTGGGGGAGCAGGCGCTCACGCCGTTCCTGGGCCGGCCGTTCCGGCACAGCGAGCAGAGCCTGCGGGTCGTCGACTACCTGGAGGACGACGGGAAGGGCCTGAACCTCACGTGGGAGGTGCGGGACGGGATCGTGAACCATCCGTGGTCCATGCCGCCGCCCGCCACGCTCGAGGCGCAGATCGTGCGGTTCGCGGACCGCATCGCCTACATCAACCACGACCTGGACGACGCCGTCCGGGCCGGAGTGCTCGATCCCGCCGAGCTCCCGCGGCAGCCGCTCGACGTCCTGGGCCATACCCACGGCGCGCGGATCAACCGGCTCGTGATCGACCTGATCGATCAGAGCGCCGACCAGCCCGAGGTGCGGCTGTCCCCGGCCGTCTTCTCGGCACTCGATGCGCTCCGCGACTTCCTGTTCGAGCAGGTCTACACGCGCGAGGGGGCGCGTCTCGAGCACGAGAAGGCCGTCAGGCTCATCCGGGATCTCTTCTCGCATTTCCTCGAGCATCCCGACGAGATGCCGCACGAGTACCATCAGGCACCGGGGGACCTGCCGACCCGCGTGGCGGACTTCATCGCCGGCATGACGGATCGGTACGCCCTGCGGACGTACGAGCGGCTCTTCCTTCCCCAGGGCTGGCTCATCTAGAGCCGGGAGCACCCGTGGCGGGCAGGATCAAGCAGGAAGACATCGAGGCCGTCCGGGAACGGACCGACATCGTCAAGCTCGTCGCGCAATACCTCACGCTCAAGAAGGCCGGCGGCGACAACATGACCGGCCTGTGTCCGTTCCATCAAGAGAAGACGCCGTCGTTCAGCGTCTCGCCCGGCAAGCAGGTGTTCTTCTGCCACGGCTGCGGTAAGGGGGGCGACGCGATCGGGTTCCTCCGCGAGCTGGAGCACCTAGGGTTCGCCGAGGCGGTGGAACGGTTGGCGCAGCAGGCCGGCCTGACGCTCCGCTACGAGGGCGACTCGCCCGCCGAGCGTCGGGCGGCCGCCCGCAGGATCACGTTGATCAAGGCGAACGAAGAGGCTGCTCGTCTCTTCGCCGAGATGCTGATACAAGGGCGCGAGGCCGAGGAGGCGCGGGCGTACGTCGCCGACCGCGGGATCTCTCCGGAGTCCGTGGAGCGGTTCGGCATCGGGTACGCGCCGGGATACCCGGACTTCTTGCTCAAGCAGATGACGCGCGAGTTCTCGCCGGAGATCTTGTTGGAGGCCGGTCTCGCGACCCGCGGAGACGAGGGCTCGGCCATCCGCGACCGGTTCCGCGGCCGGGTCACGTTCCCGATCCACGACCTCCAGGGACGCGGGATCGGGTTCGGGGCCAGGATCCTCCCCACCGATCCGCGTGCCGGCGCGCAGGCCAAGTACCTGAACACTGCCGAGACGCCGATCTACAAGAAGAACGAGGTGCTGTTCAACCTGGCCGGCGCGCGGACCTCGATCGCGCGCAGCGGCGAGGTCTACGTGGTCGAGGGCTACACCGACGTGATCGGGTTGGTTCAGGCCGGCATCGAGAACGCGGTGGCCACGTGCGGCACGGCGCTGGGCGAGGCGCATTTCCGATTGCTCAGTCGTTTCGCGCAACGCGCGATCCTGGCGTTCGACTCGGACGAGGCGGGCGCGCGCGCGGCCGAACGCGCGTACGCGTTCCAGGAGACGTATCCCGTACAGGCGGTCGTCATGATCATGCCGCAGGGGTTGGACCCGGCGGACTTCGTCGCCAAGCACGGCGCCGACGGTGTGCGCGCGGCCGCGACGGAGTCGCGGCCGCTGGTCGAGTACATGGTTCGACGGACGGTCGCGCGCCACGACCTCTCCACCGTCGAGGGGCAGTCGGCCGCGGTGGCCGACGCGCTCCCCATCCTCGAAGGGCTCTCCGATCCCGTGCGCCGCAGCCAGTACGGGCACATGCTGGCCGATCTGGCCGGCGTGTCGGAGTCGTCAGTGATGCAGGCGTTGGACGGCCGCCTGGGCGGACGTCCGCAAGAGGTCGCGAAGACCATGAAGCGAGCGTCGGCGCAGGAGAAGGTCGAGCGCGAGATGCTGAAGCTCTTGGTTCGCGACATCGAGACGTACAGGGCGTTCGTCGGCCAGTTGCAAGCGGAGCATTTCCGCGATCCGTCGCATCGACGGATGTTCCTGGCGATGGAGGAAGCCGATGGCGACGTTGCCGCGATCGCAGGTGGCGAGGATCCGAAGCTCGCCGCCGCGGTGTCTTCGCTCGCGGTCGAACCGCTCAATGGCGATAGTCACGACTATGCGCACAGCGTGTGGGCGCGTCTGCAGGAATTCCTGCTGAAGAGCAAGAGCGACGCGATCCGTATGCGGCTCCAGAAGCTGAACCCCATAACCGATAATGACTACGACGACCTGTTCCGTGAACTGGTGGGTCTGGACGGCGAACTGCGCCGGCTGGGCCACGGAGAGCAGAGCGTCGATTGAGGAGTGCGGATGACGTAGGCCGGGTCACCGCGCCGAACGTTTCGTACACTCGGTTCACCGTGGCTCACGTCCTGAGGAGTACCGTTGGCTGAAGCGGCGCGCACCGACGAACCTCCTATGAGTTTGGACGAAGTGAAGGAATCCATCACCGCCAAAGGGCGGGAGCGTGGATTCGTCACTTCCGAGGACCTCCTTGAAGCCGTCCCCGTCGACGACTTCACCCCTGAGCAGGTCGAAGAGTTCCTGACGCAGATCCAGGAGCACCTGTCGGCCGAGGCGATCGAGGTCATCGAGGTGCCCGGCGAGGACTCGGACCCGGCCACCAACGTGCGGATCGAGGTGGACCTGCTCAAGGCCCCTACCAACGATCCGGTTCGGATGTACCTGAAGGAGATCGGCAAGGTCCCGCTGCTGAACGCCGCGCAGGAGGTGGACCTGGCCCGCAGGATCGAAGCCGGCGAGCTCTCCACCGCGATGCAGCAGCATTTCGAGGAGGAGCCCAAGGCCGATCCGAAGGCCGTCAAGCTGGTCGTGGAGCGCGTCTGGGAGATCCGCGATCATCAGCAGACGGCGTTCGGCAAGGTCGAGGGGATCGGGCGCGAGAAGATCGCCAAGTCCTACCGGCCCAAGACCGAGCAGGAGATGGACGACTGGCTCCGGCGCGTGGAGCGCGACGGCCAGCTCGCCAAGAAGAAGCTCATCGAGGCCAACCTCCGGCTGGTGGTCTCGATCGCGAAGCGGTACGTCGGACGCGGGATGCTGTTCCTGGACCTGATCCAGGAGGGCAACCTGGGTTTGATCCGCGCGGTCGAGAAGTTCGATCACTCCAAGGGGTTCAAGTTCTCGACGTACGCCACGTGGTGGATCCGCCAGGCCATCACCCGCGCGATCGCCGACCAGGCGCGGACGATCCGGATCCCCGTGCACATGGTCGAGACGATCAACAAGCTCGTTCGGGTTCAGCGCCAGCTGCTGCAGGACCTCGGCCGCGAGCCCACGCCGGACGAGATCGGCAAGGTCATGGGCATCAGCGCCGAGAAGGTGCGCGAGATCCAGAAGGTGTCGCAGGAGCCGGTGTCGCTCGAGACGCCGATCGGCGAGGAGGAAGACTCACACCTCGGCGACTTCATCGAGGACTCCGACGCGGTCGTCCCGGTCGACGCGGCGTCGTTCATCCTGCTGCAGGAGCAACTCGAGTCGGTGCTGCACACGTTGAGCGAGCGGGAGAAGAAGGTCATCCAACTGCGCTTCGGGTTGGTCGACGGACATCCGCGCACGCTCGAAGAGGTGGGCCGCGAGTTCGGCGTCACCCGCGAGCGGATCCGCCAGATCGAATCGAAGACGCTCTCGAAGCTGCGGCACCCTTCGCGATCGCAGAAGCTCCGCGACTACCTGGAATGAGGCCGGTCGCCGCGCTGGGTCTGGCGGCGATCCTTATGCTCTTCTCTTCGGCTCCGGCGACGGCACGCGCCAACGCTCCGACACCCAGCGGTCCGATCGCCTTCTCGAGCTTTCGCCACGGCCAGTTGGACATCTTCACCATGAGGTCGGACGGACACGTGTGCGGAACGTCACGCGGGATCCGGCGCCCGACTTCCAGCTCGCCTGGTCGCCCGACGGCAGCGTGATCGCGTTCGTGTCGCTACACACCGACGTGAGTCACTTCGATCAGATCTTCACCATCGACCTGATGAGCGGCGAGCGTCGGCAGCTCACCGACATGGATGGAGGGAACCCGCAGGCGCCCGCATGGTCGCCGGATGGCTCGCGGATCGCGTTCCACGTCGTCTACGGCGGAGCGCTCGACGCCGAGCTGTTCGTGATGGATGCCGACGGCGCGGACGTGGTGCAGCTCACCGACAACACCGTCGAGGACTCGGACGCAGCGTGGTCGCCGGACGGTTCGGGCATCGCGTTCGTGCGGGACGGGCGGATCGAGACCATGGATCCGGATGGTGGCGATGTCGCGCCCGTCACTCCCGACTCGATGCTCGCATTCGATCCAGCCTGGTCGACCGACGGTCGCCTCGCGTTCGTCGGCCGCACGTCCGGTGCGACCCAAGAGGATCTGTTCACCATCGATGCGGATGGGTCCGCGCTGCATCGCGTCACGCGTACCCGGAAGACCGAAGCCGAACCGTCGTGGTCGCCGCGTGGTCGATGGCTCGTCTACACCATCACCCAGGCGCATCCGGAGAACGACGACGATCTCACGTGGATCAGCAAGATCCGGCCGAACGGAGCGAGCCGCGGGCGTCTCAGCGCGGCCGGGTCGCAGCGGGACGCATCGCCCGATTGGCGCTCAGTTCCAGACGGCGTCGTCGCGCTCGTACTCGCCCATGCGGTCGCGGAGCGATCCCCGCGCGCGCTTGATGATGTCGAGGCTCTTGTTGGTCGCCTGCTCGGCGATCCGCTGAGCCTGCGTAGAGACGGTCCTCGCCGTGCGACTGGAGCCGAACCCCTCCTGCCGGCGCTGCGGACCCTTGACGACGCTCGGGTCGTCCTCGCGCATCTTCGAGGCGATCTTGTAGCCGATGAAGATCCCCAGTGCGATCAGGATCAGGTTGCGCAGCTTCATGTTGGACCCCCTTGGCTTCGTTGGGTCGACAGCGTATCGCGATGTTCGAAGGGGCGCGGAGGCCGCTGTTAGACTCCCTTGCGTCCCTTCCGGGGTAGCTCAATCGGCAGAGCGGCGGACTGTTAATCCGTAGGTTGCGAGTTCAAGTCTCGCCCCCGGAGCCACTACCAGCGAAGGCGCGTTTCCTACCTGCGGAAACGCACGGCCCGCATTGGTGCGCGGGAGGTCCCTGTTGGCTCGGTTTGCGTGGGTTGGTTGGGAACAGACTGGGACTTCCCGAAAGCGGAAAGCATCGTTCCGGGCCAAATCTGTGCGCGGTGAGACCCCGGCGGTGATGTATTCATTGTTCGCGGCCACCCCACCCCGACATCATCGAGCTTCTGAGCGACAACGTCGCGAAGCCCGTTTCGGGGAGGGTGCACGCGTTCAACAACTGCGGCACGCACTACAACACGTTCAGCATCCACGAGGGTCGTGAGCGCTGGCGTGAAGAGGTAAACGGCTTTCTCTTGAACTTTGAGGAGGGATACGGGCACGCCGACATCCAGACCACGCTCGGCGTCTATGGGCACCTCATGCGGCGCAGACGCAGGTCTGGCCGCCGACGTGGAACGTAGACTCGCGCGCGACGTGGAGCGTGTCGGCAGCGGGCAGAACTGGGACCGAATTGGGAACGCAGCACGCCCACCTGCGGAGACCTCTTAATCCGTAGGTTGCGAGTTCAAGTCTCGCCCCCGGAGCCGCAAACGCGCAGGTAGAAGCTAGGTTCTCACTCATGGGTCACCGCCTCGATGAAATGTGTCTCGCGGTGGTCCCGCGGCGGTCCCGCGGCGGTTTGGGAACAGTCATCACCAAACCGATCGCGGCGGTCTTTTCGCGTCTCTCGAGTTGTCAGTCCCCAGGACAACTTCCAACAGCAGGGATTCCCTCCCTCGGTTCCTCAAGGTGTTATAGGGCACCCTCGTGAAGGCATCTCGCTACACGGGTGCCGCCAGTCCAGGGCTCCCGATCAGTGATCAAGTAGTACGACGCCGTTCCTCGGACAAGACCGGTCCGATTGGGCGAGGCGAGCCACGCGAGCTATCCATTACCGAGCATCAGGCGAGGCCAAGCCAGCCAAGGCCTTTATCGGCGGCCTTGATCTCAGGCGCCAGGTAGCTCTTGAACCAGATCTACTTGATGAAGACCGTCTCATCGGCTTCGTTGCTCCGGAGCTCTATCAGGTTCCCGGAGCTGCCAGACGCTCGCCGAGAGGTGCTCCCGAAGTCCATGACCGAAATCCCGACTAGTAGTAGACGCCTCCGGTGCACTTCTGATCCCAGCCCAAGGGGATCGTGCCCTGACTGACTGTGCAGGTTGGGGCGACCACGCCCGGATTGGCGGTGAACCTTGATGAAAGCGCAAAGGACGGCTGAGGGGGATTCGGGCTGTGGTAGAGGCTCGGCTGTAAATCCAGACCTGGCCGGGTCCCGTCAGATACCAGTTGTACGCCTGAAGATTGGTGCCCCAACCTGGAACGTAGTCTGTATAGGACAAGTGATACCGATCACGCCCGTTGTAGACACTTCCACCGTTTCTCGTGTAAGTGAGCTTCACTCGTTCCTCGGCGACCGTGATGTTGGCGTACTCGAATACGGTGTTGAAGTTCCAGCCACGATGGTCAACGATCGCCCTACCCGCAGGATCCTTAGTCGGGGGGTTCTTGATCTCACCGAATGACTTGACGACAAGGTTGCAGCCTTCCTCCACAGTAAGCACGATTTCAAAGGCGATCGGTCCTATGTCATCGGGAAGCTGAAATGACTCCTCGACCTCCTGATTGAACTTGCAAAGGGCCCCGGCACCCCGGGTCACGGATGATGTCTGAACGGGCTCGCCTTGCAAGACGACGTCCCCGACCGTCACCGGGTCGAAGTCGACGCTGCCTCGAGATTGCAGCTCCAACGGCATACCTCGCGCAGGAACGACAAGCGCGAGAAGCGTCCCGGCTGCCGCGACAACCACAAGAGCCTTCCTCATAATTCACAAACCTTTCCCCAAAGGCTGCCGTATCGTGCTCCTCGATTGTCTAGATTGCAACCCAAATGCCCTGCGTATCCCACCGACGTGAAGGTGGTAGCCTTCTAGCGGAGGTGAAGGAAATGCCAGAAGATCGATCAATGCATCCCTCTCAGAGAGGAGCCTCATCGACTGTGCTGACGAACGTGCCTTGGTGGGGTTGGTTTGTCAGTGCAGCCGTAGCGATTGCGATTGGTGCTTTTGTCTGGGCCACGGCCTTCGCCCTTTGGCCGGCAAGCCTCGTGATGATTGTCATCGGCGTCGTGAAAGTCGCGCGTGGTTGCCGTCCCGTCTCAGCAGCCGCGTCCGATCCAAACTGAACCCTCCTTTTCGGTGAAATAGTCCGGCCAACGGAATGTCAATCCGTTGCACAAGGGTGCCTCCTGCGCTTGACCGGGATCCCCTCCCATGTCCATGCTGCTCACTCCGAAGCTATGGAGGCGGTCATGGCAGTTATCACGTGCAGCGTCTGTGGTCACCCCGGGCCACATGCAACGATCGGGTCTGGCCCTCCCTGCGATGGATGCCCTAAGTGTGTGGTTCCGGGAACTCCCGCCCCCCAGCCACTCGATCCTGCGCCAGCGAAACCCTGATCCTTCCAAGGGCGGCACAAGGTCATGGTCAGGACCCCGAAGCACTCCTTGCTCTGGTCGACTACGCGAAGGTGGCCGCCCAGTTCCTTGGCGCGCGTTGCGAACCTCACAAGGAGTCAGTCATTCCCCAGTGGGTTCCTGGCGACGAACCCAATGAGTTGCGGCGCGTCGAAGTGGAACATTGGACGTGGTGGGTCTGCCAGATGGAGCACGCGGCAGAGCTAAGGGCCACTCCCGAGTATGCCGCGTTGAAACACGCGGCGCGGGGACATGCACGTCGATCTCTCCGTATCGGACGCGCGCGCCCTTCGCTGCGAGCGTAGTGCAGACGACAGCTCCAGCTCCCAGCAGATCCGCCTCGTCGAACCCGAGCGCATCGAGTTCGCCCTCACTCGAGAACACGACATCGGCCTGTCGCACGACCGATCGGATGGACGTCATCACGCTCCGGGAGGACGCCTCAGCCCGGATGTTCGGATCGACTGAGACGCGCTTTCCCGCCAGCTTGGCGCGCCTCACCGCCTGGATGGTCGTCCCGGCGAGGGACGGGCCGAGCGCCAGCGAAGAACCTGAGATATGGAGCCAGTTGGCGTGCTCGGGCCGGTCGCCCAGATCAGACGGCCGGAGTTTCGCCGCCGCCGCCTCGCGAACATGGAAGACGAAGCTTCTCTCTCCTGTCGAGCGATACGCCACGAAGGCAACCGCCGTGGGGCGCTTGGGATGGATCACGACGCCGCTGACGTCAACTCCGTCCAGTTCGAGGCGATCGCGGATGAGCCGGCCGAAGGGGTCATCGCCCAGGACCGCACAGAGTTCAGTCGGGATGCCGAGCCGCGCGGTGGCACTCGCGAATATCGCAGGAGCGCCACTGGGGAACGGCCCGACCATCTCGGCTGTCTCGTCGAGCGGGGAGTCGCGACGCGGCCGGATGAATTCCGCGAGCGCTTCGCCGACGACGAGGAGAGACGTCACCCGCGCACCCTAGTGAGTCCGGAGGTCTCGCACCTCAGGAGAGGATCTCGATGGTATCTCTCACCAGGTTGATGCCGCTCACGGCTGCGGTCGCGATCAACACGCTCCGACCGATCCAGGTGGCGATCCGCGAGTGCCACACGTCGACGACAGCCGGATACGAGCGTCGCACGAGCAGGACGATCCCGGCGATGACGAGGATGAGGATCCCGACGATGTTCGCCGCCAGCAGCGGGAGAAGCCCGGCGATCCACGCCCACGGATGACGGCGCATGGCTGAGCCTTCGCGGAGCATCCGCTCTGTGAACCACGGCATCACCGCCCCGTAGGCGACCGGGATCGCGACGAAGAGGGCGATCGCGAGCGACAATGGCGACAGCGCATTGAAGTCGAGCCCGTCCGGGCTGATGAGTCCGGCACCGCCCACAAGGCCGATGTAGACCGTCATCACGATCACGCGACGGCGTTCGGGGATCCAGCCGCGCACGATCAGGTAGAACAGGCCACCGAGGATGCCGAGGCCGGCGGTCACGCCGAGGAGGAAGAGCGTCTCGGCGGAGAAGCGGCCGATCGTGAAACCGTCATCGGTCTGGACGCCACGCAGCGTGGGATCCGATGTCAGGCGGAGCAGGAGCATCGCCAGTCGCCCACCGACGCCACCGATCACGACACCGCAGACGAAGCCGCTCAGGACGCCCGATGCAAGCGTGGCTCCGGCGGGTGAGAGCTCACGGACGGTGAGCTGCTGCATCACGCCCCCGCGTCGATCGCGGGCGAGTCATCCCCGAGTGTGTAGTCGTGACCTTCGGGGTCAACGAACGAAGGATCGGCGAACAGCGAGTCGCGATCGTTGCCGGAGCGGGCGCGCCAGGCGTCGAACCTGCGGTAGCCCCGACCCTTCCACTGCCAGGTGCCTGCGGGGCTCCCGTCGACCGAGTAATACAGGTTGTGGTCGAGGACGTTGTCGAAGTTCTCGACGTAGATGTTCCTCACGAACACGTGCCGGGGGCCGGCTACGATCACGTTGTTCGTGATCACGTTGCCGCGCGTGTCGAACTGCACCAAGAGCTCGGGCCCGTCGGTGTTCACGACCGTGTTGTGCATGATGACGCAGTCCTCGGTGCTGCCGCGGCGCCGATCGTATCCCCCGATCGCGATCCCGATGGTGGTCGAGTCGTACACGACGTTGTTCCGGACCGTGACGTTCCTCGTCGTGCGGCCGGCGTGTTCGCTCGCCATCTCGATGCCGATGTTCACGTCGTGGATCGTGTTGCCCTCGATCAGGACATCGCGACCGCCGTCGACGTAGATCCCATCGGCGCTCCGGTCATACCCGTACGCAGGATTGCCGTAACTGTCGATGTTCCATATCTGGTTCCCGCGCACGACCCCGTCGCGCGCCTGGTCGACCGCCGGGTCCGACGCGGTCCCCTCGAAGCCGATCACGTCGATCCCGATGTTGTTCGTGTCGTGAACCCGGTTGCCCTCGATCAGGAAGTCCTTCACGTTGCCGTTCATGACCAGCGCCTCGGAGGAGCCGAGCACCAGGTTCGAGAGCTCGTTGTCCACGATCTCGACGTCTTCTATCGGATGGTCCACGCTGGTGCCGTAGACGGCGATCCCATGGGCGTCACCGCCGTTGCGACCCTGGAACGACGTCCCCATGTCGTGGATCGAGTTCCCGTCGAGCCGTATGTGGTCGGCCGAGCCCGTCACGAAGATGCCCATGGGCACGTGTCTGGACACATCGCTGCGGTAGCCGGTGATCTCGAACCCCTGGATCGTGATGAAGCGCTGGGAGTCGATCCCGATCATCGCCGATGAGTCGTTCGGAACATCCAGCGACGAGCCGTCGAGCACGGCCGTTTCACCGGGGGCAGCCGAGAACGTGATCGGCAGCCCGGGCTTTCCGGAGACATGCACATCAACCCGCTGCCCGTAGGTCCCTCCCCGGACATACACCGTCGCGCCTGCCGGCACCGTGTCGGCGGCGTGCTGCAGCGTCGCCCATGGCTTATCCCTGGTGCCCGGCGCCGCGTCGTCGCCGCCCGTCGCCACCCAGAAGGTGGGACGGTCTTCCGCCGGCGTCCCGGGGTCCCGCGTGGCGAGAGCCCAGATGCTCACGGCCAGGAGTGCCGCACATGCGAGCGAAAGCGCCGCGACGAGCCTGAGGATCCCTCGAGTGCCCCGGGGCTTTTGGTGATCGATTGTGCTCATTCTCACGGATTATGCGCACGATTACATCATTTGACCAGAGGGTTTCGCCTGGAGTTGGTCAGGCAGCGAGCGTCGCTCCCTGCCGCTAGAATCGCCGGCGATGAGCGGCGCCGATGAGCACGTTCACCCGGAACCTCCCCTCGCGGGCGACGAGACCGCCACCCTTAGGGGCTCCCTGGACCGCCAGCGCGCGACGCTGGCGTGGAAGTGCGGAGGGCTCGACGCGGCCGGCATGCGCGCGACGACCGCCGCCTCGACGATCACCTTGGGCGGGCTGCTCAAGCACCTCGCGCTCGTCGAGGACGACTACTTCTCCCGACGGCTGCTCGGGCGAGACCTCGGGTCTCCGTGGAACACGATCGACTGGGACGCGGATCCCAACTGGGAATGGCGCTCCGCCGCCGATGACACCCCCGAACAGCTCATGGCGCTCTGGCAGGACGCCGTGGCTCGCTCCCGTGCCTCGGTCGCCGAGGCGCTGGCCGATGGCGGTCTGGACCGGCTGGCCACGGGGATCACCAACGACCGCGGTGAAGCACCCAGCCTCCGGCGGATCATGATCGACCTGATCGAGGAGTACGCGCGGCACGTCGGCCATGCCGACCTCATCCGGGAGTCGGTGGACGGGCTCGTCGGCGAGGACCCGCCGGGTTGAGGCCGTGACCGAGTCGATCACGCCGCAGCAGTTCCACGCGGCGGCGATCGCCGCCGGCGGACATCTAGTGCATGACGAGTTCGCGCCCGCGTTGTGGACGCTGGCCGACGCCGAGGGCAACGAGGCCGACGTGGCCCCTTGGATGGGCCGCGACTGAGCGAACTATCTGCTCCTTGGATCAGATCGCGGCGCCACCGCAGTCGGCGTGGCCACAGCCGCAGCCCTGACCTCTCGGTGCGTGCTTGTGGGTGTGCTCGCCCGCGCCGTGCGTGAGACAGAAGTCGCTGCAGAATTCGGTTGCCGTCATACAGTCACAGAAGTCGTGCGCGCATTTCGTCTCACTCGCGACCATGCTTCCTCCGTTCCTTCCATAGATGTCGACACACACGTTACCGCCGACGGTCGGGAGAGCGCCAACCTAGCGGTGGATCGCATCGTCGACCCAGACGCCGGGCTCCAAGATGATCAGGTCCGGTGTCGCGTCGCGGATCTGTTCTTCCACGAGTGCGCGGACATCCTCCATCTCGTCTCCAGGGGAGAAGCCCCTGATGGTCAGTCCCTCGCCCTCGGCGTCGGGAACAACCACCACGTCTTCGAGGCCACCGGCCGCGAGTTCAGCGCGCAACTCTTCGGTCGACAGCGTCGATGCCTCGGTGACCAAGTCGAGAGGAGTCGGATGCCGGCGCGACGCCCTCGCTGCGCACCTGACGGCGAACTGTCGCTTGGTCACCGAGGCGACCGTTGAAGCCGCAGGCCTATCGTGGTCTTCGTGCTCGTCCGTCTGAGGTTCACCTCTCCGGCCTACCCCGAAGCATCGAATCTCACACTCGTTGCTGAACGTCGAGGCCGGCCGATCGTCAATTGGCCGAGGGCGCGTTCCCGTACATCGCCGCGATGAGGATGATCCGGTCCTCGGGCAGGCCGGTGTCTTCGGAGAGCTTCGCGACGGACACGCGCTTGAGGCACTCGCGGATGATCTCCACTTGCTCTCGGCCCGCCTCGACGATGTGCTGGACGCCGAAGTCCCCGGGGAAGAGCGTCGTACCGGCATGCGAGTAGCTCTCGCGGAATTCCATCTCCTGCTCGGCGTCCATCCCCCCGAACACCGAGATCTCGTCACCAAGCCCGACGATCAGGCTGACGAGTTGCTCGTATTCACGCTCCTGCCAATCCATTTGTTCCGATCTCGTTCGCCGAAAGCCGCTAAACCACCCTATGCCGGACGGCCGTCGCCGGCTTCGGCAAAGCACGCTTCCTGTCACTCTTTCTGTTCGCGCTCTCGCTCGGACGCAAGTTCGAGCCTCTTGACTAGTACCAAGGGACCGTAACGACATGCTCGCTGGATACTGCCTACAGTGGCTGGATGGCGGAGCCTGGTGTGAGCGACCAGTCCGGCGAGGGCCGCGCCCCCAAGGAACACGGCGAGCTCCGCACGTTCCTGATCGCCGACGTCCGCGGCTACACGCTCTTCACCCAGCGGCGTGGGGACACAGCGGCGGCCGCGCTCGCGATGCGGTTCGCCGACCTCACTCGAGAGATCGTGCGGGCGCACGATGGATCGGTCATCGAGTTCCGTGGCGACGAAGCGCTGTGCGCGTTCACCTCCACCAGGCAGGCGATCGTCGCGGCACTCGCTCTCCAGGAGCGGTTCGTCGATGAGACCGCCGCCGATCCCGAGAACCCCTTGCCGGTCGGCATCGGGTTGGACGCGGGTGAGGCCGTTCCGGTCGAGAACGGGTACCGGGGCGCCGCCTTGAACCTCGCGGCGCGACTGTGCGGCAGAGCCGGAGCGGGGGAGATCCTGGCGACGACGGGTGTCGTGCATCTCGCCGGCAAGGTCGACGGGGTCCGGTACATCGACCGTGGAAAGGTGCGTCTGAAGAACGTGCCCGAACCCGTCGGCCTCATCAAGATCATGTCGGAGGGCAGAGACCCGGCAGAACGACTGCGGCTCCACTGGCAACCTCCTCCGCCCCCACCGCGGCCGGGCTCGAGGTCCCGGCTGGGGCTGGTGGCGGTTGCGCTGGCGATCGGGCTCCTGGCCGCCTTCCTGCCCTCCCTCCTCCGCGATGAAGCTCTCGGCGGGTCTGTCGCCGCAGGTTCGATCGGGGTCCTCGATGGCTCCGGTCACCTCACCGGGCAGGTTCGCGTGGGGGATGCGCCGGGAGCCGTCGTGTGGGGCGCCGGCGCGGTCTGGGTGAGCGACGCGGTCGGCGGCACGCTGGCTCGACTGGACCCTGTCTCGCGTGCGGTGCTGCAGCGGATCCCGCTCGCCGGCGGACTCGGAGGGGTGGCGGTGTCCGAGGGCGATGTCTGGGTCGCCAACACCGACGCCCGGACCGTCTCGCGGATCGACCCCGGCTCGGGACCCGGCCAGGAGCGCGTCGTCGCCACCATCCCCGTGGGCAACGGTCCCGAGGGCATCGCCGCCGGAGACGGCCGCCTCTGGGTCGCGAACAGCATCGACGCGACGGTCACCGAGATAGATGCGAGGTCGGGCGCCGTGGTCGGAACCTACCCGATCGGGGCGCTGCCGACCGGTGTCGCGATCGGTGGAGGTCGTGTGTGGATCTCGGAGCGCGGCGCCGACGCCGTGGCGGAGCTCGACCCCGGAACCGGCAACGTGATCCGGGAGATCGCGGTCGGACAGGGTCCCGAAGGGATCGCGTGGGGCTCGAACGCGGTATGGGTGGCCAACTCCGACGACGGAACGGTCTCTCGGATCGATCCGACGTCCGCGTCCGTCACCTCGACAGTCGAGGTGGGAGCGGACCCGGTTTCCATCGCGGCCGGGGAGGGAGCGATCTGGGTCGCACAGGCGGGTGACGGGTCGATCACCCAGCTGGATGCGAGCGGCTCCGTCGTGCGCAGCGTCCCTCTCACGAACGCTCCCGAAGCGGTGGCGATCGTGGACGGCTCGGTGTGGGTGGCGGTGCAGGCGTCACTCTCCTCGCACCGGGGCGGGACGCTGACCGTCGGTGCGGACATAGGACTCGGGTCACTTGACCCGGGAAGCATCATCGACACGTTCGCGCTCAACCAGCTCGGCCCCATCCTGGCGATCACGAACGACGGCTTGGTCGCGCTCCGCCGGGTCGGTGGGATCGGGGGATCGACCGTGGTCCCGGATCTCGCCGCCACGTTGCCGGTCCCCTCGGATGAGGGGACGAGCTACACGTTCGTGCTGCGAGACGATGTGCGTTTCTCGAACGGCGATGAGGTCGCACCGGTTGACGTGCGATCCACATTCGAGCGGCTGTTGTCGCAGCCCGGGGGCATCGCAGAACCCATTCCTCCGCGACGCGCTCGTCATCCGGGGGGCCGCTGGTTGCAGTCCAACGGCGTGCGACCTCTCGCGCGGGATCGAGATCGAAGACGACGAAGAGGGGCGCACCGTGACGTTCCAGCTGACCCGTTCAGATCCTGACTTCATCAGACATCTCGCACTCCCGAGCTTCGTGATCCTGCCGAAGGGCACGCCAGTGGATCTCGGCACAGCGGCGCCCGCGGCAACCGGCCCATACGTGGCCACGTCCTTCACCCCGGAGGCATCGGTCGTGCTGGAGCGGATCCGGTTCTTCCGCGAATGGTCCTCCGACGCCCAGCCGGACGGCTTCCCGGATCGGATCGTCTTCAACTTCGGGATGACCATCGACGAACAGGTCGACGCCGTCGTTCGAGTCGATCTCGACGTCATGTACTTCGACCATCCGACGCCCGAGCGTCTGGCCGAGCTCGAGACGCAACGTCCACAGCAGGTTCATCCCGCGGTTGTCCCGACGACGACCATCGGGCTGTTCATGAACGTGCGCGTTCCTCCCTTCGACGACCTTCACGCCAGGGAGGCGGTGTCGTTCGCCCTCGACCGCGAGAAGCTCGCACGCCTCTTCTCCGCGCGGCGACCGGGGGCGACGCCGATCGTCACCTGCACCATCATCGGCCCGGGCCTGCCGGGCTACGTGCCTTAATGTCCATACACCTCGAACCCGGACGATCTGGGCACGTGGTCGGGGCCCGAGCTCTCCGAAGCCAGGCGGCTCGTGCAAGCGTCTGGCACCCGTGGGACCGAAGTCACGGTCTGGGGTCTGTCGGACTCGGAGGGTCCTGGCTCGGGCACGGAAAGCCTCAGCCGAGAGGTGGCTCGGGTCCTCGACCGTCTCGGCTACTGGACGGCCGTGAAGCTCCTCCCTCCCTCGCGCTACGTCTTGCGGGTCGGCGATCGGTCGACGAAGGCACAGATAGGGATCACGGGCCTCGACGCGCACTCAGGATCCCCCTCTGAGTTCATCGTCAACCCGTTCTCCTGTCCCGGCCCCGGGGTGGACTCGGTGTTGAACCTCTCCCGATTCTGCGACCGCTCGATCGACGACGCTATCGACCGAGCGCTCTCGTTGCAGGAGACCGATCAGTACGCGGCGAACCGCGCGTGGGAGGCGCTAGACCACAGGCTCGTCGATCTCGCGCCGCTCATCCCCTTCGCAACGCCCGGGGCGCCGATCGTCGTCTCCGAGCGGGTCGGGAACTACCAGCAGAACCCGTTGCTCGGGGTACTCCTCGACCAGCTCTGGGTTCGATAGTCCGGGCTCTCAGCTCGCGGGCGCGCCGTACGCTCGGAACGGCTCGGGCTCGTACGCATCGAGGAACGCCACCCACTCGGGAAGTGCCGCGCGAACGGCGTCGTCGTCCTTCACCAGCCATGACAGGTGACGGAACGCGTGCTCGAGCACCTGCGAGACGCCGATCTCCGGAGGCGGGCCCATCGCGTCGCCCCTGGCGAGCTCGGCTCGCGATACGGGCTCGTCGGCCAGGTTCTCGTTCAGCTCCCGCGGGCGTTCGACCGCGACCACGTACGTGAGCACGACGCGTCCGGCCTCGAGCCGCCACGACGTCGAGTGCACGAGCAGCGGCGCCAACCCGTAACGCCGCGCCGCGTGGGCGACGATGTCTCCCGGCTGCTGGTCGGGAGGCCATCCCACCCGCAGGGTCGGGGCGTGGATCGGGCGGAGATGGTGCGCACCGTCGTCACCGAGGTAGGCGAACAACGCCTCGAGCGACTGCGAGACCAGTTCTTTGGACCAGGCGACGTTGGTCAACGCGGGGGCGAGCTCGATGATCGGCGGTCGATCAGGCTCCGGAGGCATCGTCGGGGCCGATCGGCATGGCACCCGCGAGGATCTCCTCGCGGGTCTTGCGGACGCCGTGGTCCTCCCACGCATGGAGCGTGAGCTGTTCGACGACCTCGTCGTCGGTGCCCCGGGCCACCCAACCACAGAGACACGTGACTTCCTTCAGCATCGGCGCCTCCGTTCGCGTCGTTCGACCCGAAGGTAGCACGGTCATACGGCCTAGCACCGCTACGCCGTTCGCGACGCGGAATGACCGATCGGCGGCTTCGATCCCGACCCGTCCGCTGTCACACTCGCGCGATGAGCGCGAAGCAGGAACAGCCCTCGAAGTCTCGCGTCGGCGACTCCTACGACCTCGCCGTGAGTCTCCGGCAGCGGTTGGCCGACGGCGTCGGGCCGCGGCCGACGTCCGTGGCGTCGCAGCTGCAGTCGGCAGCTCGGGAGCGGCTCGGGTCGGATCGCGCGATCGGCGAGCGGGTTCGATCACGGCTCGGGTTGCGTCGTCACCTCGATCACGCGTGACCTCCGTGACCGCCTTCCACGCGGGGTTGATAGACCTTCGACCTAGGAAGACGCGAGACCTTCGCGACCCCGGAATGGCCGACAGGTCGATGTGACGTCCTTCCGTCCCAAGCTACGGTGACTCCAGCGACCACGAAAGGACGGACCGGTGACAACGACGACCGAGACGAAGACGAACGAGATCTCCTCCGCGCTTCGATGCCGGCTGTCCCAGGCCGAGCCGCCGGAGTCGGTCGATCCGGATGCCCAGCATCGGCATCTGCTCCTGCAGGACATCGCGCAGAACGCCGACCTCGAGGCGCAGCCGGGTCGCCGGGGTCTGTTCCGCCGCTCCCGATAGGCCCGCGCCACCTGCCCACCCCCAGAACGAACAGGCGTACTACGCTTCGCGGGTGGCGATCTCCGAGCTGCCGCTGCGCGTGACGCGAGGTGCCTGCCCGCACGACTGCCCCGACACGTGCGCGTGGACCGTCACCGTCCGGGACGGCCGGGCGGTGGAGCTGAAGGGCGATCCCGATCACCCGTTCACGCGAGGTGGGCTTTGCACCAAGGTCAACCATTTCCTGGAGGACCGGACCTATCATCCCGAGCGGCTGCTGCACCCACTGCGTCGCTCGGGGCCGAAGGGATCCGGTGAGTTCGAACCGGTCTCGTGGGGCGAGGCGCTCGACGACATCGCATCCCGCCTGAAGGCGATCGTCGACGAGAGCGGTTCCCAGGCCGTGATGCCGTACAGCTACCTGGGGACCCAGGGGTTGTTGCAGGGGAGCGCCATGAGCGACGCGTTCTTCGCGCGCCTGGGCGCGACGCATCTGGTGCGCTCGGTCTGCGGGAGCGCCGGTGGAACGGGCATCGCCATGACGATCGGAGAAGGACCGGGGTTCCTGCCCGAGGACCTGGCTCACAGCCGATACATCATCCTGTGGGGAACGAACACCATCTCGACGAACCTGCACCTCTGGCCGTTCATCCGGGAGGCGAAGGAGCGCGGCGCCGTCGTCGTCGTGATCGATCCCGCGAAGACCCGCACGGCCGCGGCCGCCGACCGTCACATCCGCCCCATGCCCGGCACCGACGCGGCGCTCGCGCTCGGGATGATGCACGTGATCGTCGCGGAGGGCCTGCACGACGAGGCGTACCTGTCGGAACACACGGTGGGGTTCGAGCAACTCAGGGAGCGCTTGCCGCAGTACGACCCCGATCGGGTCGCGGCGATCACGGGGCTCGACGCCGACGAGATCCGTGATCTCGCGCGCGCGTACGCCACCACGCGCCCTGCCGCGATCCGACTCCTCGTGGGCATGGAGCATCACGCTTACGGAGCCTCGGCGTTCCGGGCGATCAGCTGTCTGCCGGCCGTGGTCGGCGCGTGGCGCGAGCGCGGCGGCGGCCTCTGCCACATGACGTTCCAGCTCTTCGGCGACATCGACTGGTCGTGCGGGATCTCCGTGCCCGAGGACCGCTCCCTGCGTTCGGTGAACATGGTGCAGGTCGGCCGCGCGCTCACGGACCCCTCGCTGGATCCTCCGATCCGCGCGATGGTCGTCTACAACTCGAACCCCGCCACGATCGCGCCCAACCAGAACCTGGTGTTGGACGGCCTGCGTCGCGACGACCTGTTCACCGTCGTGCTCGAGCACGTGATGACCGACACCGCGCTTCATGCGGACTACGTTTTGCCCGCCACGACCCAGGTCGAGCACCACGACGTGCACTGGTCCTGGGGTCAGACCTACTTGACGATCAACGAGCCGGCGATCCTACCCGTCGGGGAGTCGTTGCCGAACACCGAGATCTTCCGTCGGCTCGCCGAACGGATGGACTACGCAGACGAAGCGTTCCGGATGTCCGATGAGCAGATGGTCGCCGCGGCGCTCACCCCACTCGGCGAGGACCGCGCGCGTGAGCTCGGCGAGCGCGGATGGATCCGTGTGGACACCGAGGACCAGATCCTGCCCTACGCGAACGGCGGCTTCCTGACGCCGTCGGGCAAGTGCGAGCTGTACTCCGAACGGCTCGCGAACATCGGCATGGACCCGTTGCCGGGGTTCACGCCCGCGCTCGAGAGCCCGGCCGGGGATCCGACGCTCGCCGCGCGATATCCGCTCGCCCTGTTGACCGCGAAGGGGGCCCACCATTTCCTGAACTCGAGCTACGCCAACGTCGATCGCGCCCTCAAGGCCGAGAAGGTGCCGATGCTCGACATGCACATCGACGACGCCGAAGCTCGAGGCATCGTGGACGGCGACACCGTCCGCGCGTTCAACGACCGGGGATCCGTGGAGCTTCCGGCCAGGGTGGGGGACAAGGTGCGCGCCGGCGTCGTCTCGATGCCCTCTGGGTGGTGGGCGTCGAAGATGCCGTCGGGCTCATCGGCGAACGCGCTCACGCCGGATGGGATCTCCGATCTGGGCGGGGGTGGCGACTTCCACAGCGCCCTGGTGCAGGTGGAGCGAGCCTCCTAGGAACGGCGCGGCAGCATCGCGCAACTTCCGGGCAATCCATCGACAACCCTCGGCAAGGAACCGAAGTCTCGCTCAGCGTGCCCGCTCCGTACGCGTCGGTAGGGGTCGACGCATCCGACGCGACCCCGGAGGGGGACGAGATGTCGAGGAGATGGATCCTGATCGCGCTCGCCACGGTCATGGCCGTGTTGGGCGCCGCATGTGGTGGCGGGGACTCCGGAGGTTCCACCACGGGACCGTCGGCGTCGAGCGCCGAGCCGCAACCGGGAGGCACCTTGCATATCGCGCTCATCAGCGACGTGCAGGACGCGTTCGACCCACAGAAGGAGTACTCGTCGGTGACGTGGGAGTACTTCCGCTGCTGCCTGTTGCGCACGTTGCTCTCGTACAACGGGCAGACGACGGATCAGGGTGGGAGCGAGCTCCGGCCCGATCTGGCGGCAGACATGCCCGTCGTTTCCGACGACGGCCTGACGTGGACCTTCACGCTCAAGCCGGGTATCAAGTACGGCCCGCCGCTGCAGGACGTGACCGTGACGTCGAACGACTTCGTCCGCGCGCTGGAGCGCGAGGCGTGTGGTGCGTGCAACGTCGGTGGCTACTCGTTCTACTACTCGGCCATCAAGGGGTTCGACGAGTTCGTCGAGGGCGACGCTGACTCGATCTCGGGCCTGGCGACGCCGGACGACTCGACGTTCGTGGTGACGCTGAACGCGCCGACCGGCGACCTCGGGAACCGGCTGGCGATGCCGGCGTCGGCACCCATCCCACCGCTGCCGAGTGACCCGAAGGCTCGCCTGGGCGCGGCCACGGGCCACGACGCCGACTGGGGCCAGTTCCTGGTCGCGACCGGGCCCTACATGTTCGAGGGCTCCGAGGCGTTGGACTTCTCCAAGCCGGCCAAGGAGCAGACCTCTGTGGCCGGTTACTCGCCGGGACGTTCGATCGTGCTGGTCCGCAACCCTTCGTGGGACGCGGCGACCGACGAGCTGCGACCCGCTTATCCGGACACGATCGAGACAACGATCGGTGGGACGGCCGAGGACATCGCCCTGAAGATCGACTCCGGCGACATGGACCTCGGTCTCGACGCGGTTCCGCCGGCGAACCAGGTGCAGCAGTACACGACGGATCCGGACCTACAGGACCGTATCCACGCCGACCCTTCGGACGCGGTTCGGTTCCTGGAGATGAACCTGGCGAACCCACCGTTCGACGACATCCACATCCGCAAGGCGATCAACTGGGCGTTGGACAAGCAGGGCTTCCTGCAGCTCCGCGGCGGTCCGATCTTCGGGGAGATCGCGGGCCACATCATGGTGAACAGCCTGGAGAACAACCTGCTCCAGACGTATGACCCGTACGCGACGCCCGACGGCGCCGGCGACATCGACAAGGCGAAGGAGGAGATCGCGCAGTCGAAGTACGACTCGGACGGCGACGGCCTGTGCGACGCGCCCGAGTGCAAGGACGTGTTGACCATCAGCGACAGCTCGGATCCCTACCCGAAGCAGTTGGCGTTGCTGCAGCAGGTCCTCGAGCCGGTGGGGATCACGTTGAACCCCAAGCCGCTGGAGCGCTCGACGATGTACGCGCGCTGCGAGGATCCGCACTCCCATTGGGCGCTCTGCACCGGCACCGGCTGGGGCAAGGACTACCCGGACGGGTTCACGTTCGCTCCGCCGCTGTTCTCGCAGGCTGCGATCGGACCCGAGTCGTGCTGCAACGACACGATGGTCGGCGTGACGCCGGAGATGCTCACCGAGCGCGACTACGCGGTCGTCGACGTTCCGAGCGCCGAGGACCAGATCGACAAGTGCATCCCGCTCACGGGTGACGAACGGGTGCAGTGCTGGGCGGATCTCGACACGTATCTGATGGAGGAGGTCGTGCCCTGGGTGCCGTACCTGTTCGACAACGACGTCGTCGTGTTGTCGACGAACGTCACGAACTACTCGTTCGACCAGTTCGCGGGCCTGCCAGCCCTCGACCGGCTCGCGGTCGAGGCGGGGTAGCGTCCCAAGGGGGAGGGGTCGCCCCCCCCAACGGGGCGAACCCACTCGGCCCCCGGGCCAGCGGGGAGTAGCCAGAGCACGGAAATGCGCCGCAAGTAAACGCGGGGGGGGGGGGGGGGAGGAAATGTGG
>JBBQVZ010000043.1:0-23835 GCA_038211015.1 Actinomycetota bacterium
GGTGTGGTGTCACCGAGATGGCCGGTGCCGGAAAGCGCGATGCCTTGTCCCTGGACCACGAGATCGCCTTTGTGGACGAAGATCGCCGAGAGGAACGAACACGTCGACAGCAGGCCTCCCCCGTGATCGATCGTGACGAAGAGACGTCCACCCACGTTTCCCGCGAAGCTGACGACGCCCGTCGCCGGAGCCCGAACGAGCGTGCCCACGGGCGCGGCGATGTCGATGCCGCGGTGTCCGGCGCCGAACGGCGAGCCGGGCGGATCGAACCCACGCGTCACCGGGCCGTTCACCGGCCACGTCCACGACCCGGTCGCGTGAGCGGGTGCAGCCGGCAGGACCGACAGCAACACGGCGAGAACGACGCACATTCGTTTCACACGGGTGAGGCTAGAGCGGCGATGGAAGCCACGCCGTGATCTGCGTCACGGCGGCCGGGCGATGGTTCAGTCCACCTCGGAGAGTTGTCCGCGGAGCCCGCCGACCGCTTTCGTATGGATCTGGCAGACGCGCGACTCGGTGACGCCCAGGATCTCGCCGATCTCGGCGAGCGTGAGCCCCTCGAAGTAGTAGAGCGTGACGACGATCTTCTCCCGCTCGGAGAGCGAGTTGATCGCCGCGGCAAGCAGCCCACGCGTCTCCTGGCTCTCCACGCCCGACGTCGGATCGAGGTGCTTGTCGGCGAGCGTGTCGATCAGCGAGACCTGCTCACCGCGATCGGTTCCGACGGACACCAGCTCGTCGAGCGCGAGCACGGAGACGAACGAGATCTGGCTGACGACGTCGTGCAGCTCCGAGCGCGAGATACCGAGCCGCTCGGCCATCTCCGCCTCGGTGGGTTGCCGCTTCAGCATCGCCTCGAGGTCGGAGTGCGCCTTCTCGATCTCGCGGGCCTTGAACCGGATGGACCGCGGCACCCAGTCCATCGCGCGGAGCTCGTCGATGATCGCACCCTTGATGCGAGGGATGGCGTACGTCTCGAACTTGTTGCCGCGGCCCGGTTCGAACTTCTGCAGCGCGTCGATCAACCCGAACACGCCGTACGACACCAGGTCCGCCTGCTCGACGCTCGCGGGAAGACCGGTCGCGACACGGCTGGCCACGTACTTCACGAGCGGGGCGTAGTGCAGGATCAGGCGCTCACGAGCTTCGTCGGACGCGCTCCCCTTGAACGCGTCCCACAACGCGCCGAGCTCGTCGTCGACCGCGGGCGGGATCGTGATCCGTCTGGTGTCGGTGGACGCCTTGGCCTTCGCGGCGGCGGGCTTGCGGGCGGGCGTCTTGGTCGTCTTCGCCACGTCAGGCCCTCGGGTGTGACTGCTCGTAGGCCTGGAAGAGCCGGGTCCGGGACACGTGCGTGTAACGCTGCGTGGTCGCAACGCTGGCGTGTCCCAACAGTTCCTGCACGGCCCTGATGTCGGCCCCTCCTTCGAGGAGATGCGTGGCGAACGAATGTCGAAGGGTATGCGGAGTTACCCGCCGCCCCGGGAGCACACTCCCCGCATATTGTTCCACCATCGCACGGATGTCGCGCCCGGAGAATGGCTTCCCCTTGCGATTGAAGAACAGAGCCGTATGGTCCTCCCCCGCCATGGTCGGCCGTCCGGCCGACAGATAGGCATCCAGCGAGTCGATCGCGTAGTCAGACATGGGGACCTCGCGCTCCTTGTCGCCCTTGCCACGAACCAGCACCCGGCCACGATCGAGGTCTACCTGGGAGCACATGAGACCCGCCACCTCCCCGACGCGGAGCCCTGAGCCGTAGAGGAGCTCGAGGGCCGCGCGATCGCGGAGCAGGACCGATCGCTCGAGCGGATCGAGGTCGCTCCGGGGCACGTCGGTCGATCCGGGGGCTTCGGCGAGCGCGGCCGCCTCACGCGGGCGCAGGACCGTCGGGAGTCGGTTCACGACCTTCGGCGAGCCGAGCAGGGCCGAGGGGTCGCCATCCGTCGCGCCGGTGGTAAGCGCCCACCGGTAGAACGTTCGGATCGCGCCGACGCGCCGGGCGATCGACGCGCGCGCGTAGCCCAGCGCATGTTGCTGAGCCAGGAATCGACGCAGCTGCGGATATCGCGCGGCGGCGAGGGAAGAGCCTCCGCGTGTGAGGAACGCCGCGAGCCGCGCTAGGTCACGGCGGTATGCGGTGACGGTGTGATCCGAGAGATGTCGCTCGTGGCGGAGATGCGAGGCGAACCCGTCGATCAGCCGAGCCTCGGAGGCGGGGAGGTCCTCCTGGGACGTCACTGTGTCCTTTCGGTCGGGTAGGGCCGGGATGGAGCCCATCCCTTCTATCAGCGACCACAGGCGCGTTCAAACACCTCGCGTGCGGGGCCTGCCCTTCCTACAGCGTACGCTCGCAGGGCTGTCGAGCGGCGGGTTCCTTGAGCGCTGGCGGCGCGTCACAGAGGTCGGCGAGGTTCGTGAGTGATCGCCCGCCGTCGCCGGTGCTCAGCTCGAGCGACGGCGAAGGACCGCCTGGAGATGGGCAAGCAACTCAACGGGGTCGAACGGCATGGTGATGTAGTCATCGACCCCGACCTCCATCGCCCTACCCACGTACGTGACACCGGCTTGCGCGGTCAACATGACGACGGGCAGGTTCCGCGTTCGTGAGTCGGCGCGGACACGCTGAACGACCTCATCACCCAACAACCCCGGCATCACGAAGTTGCAGAGAACGAGGTCGAAGTCCTCCTGCTTGATCCGCTCCAGCCCCGCGTCACCATCTCCTTCCATGCTGACATCCGAGATTCCGATCCCATGCAGAACCACCTCGACGAATCGGGCGATGTCCCGATCGCCCTCGACGATGAGGACCCTCTCGGTTCGGACCTCGCAGTTCCGCTCGTAATCGATCGCATCGGGGAGATCGGGCAGCCCGAATCGCGCACGCGTGTCCACGTCGGCGAGGTCCATATGCACAGCGGCGAGGTCCATACGAGGATCGTCCGCGCGATCTTCCTCGGTGTCGATCCCCAGGCGGGGGGATCGGCGGCTAGGCCGATCCTGGTGCTCGCCGGTCAGCCGGGGGATGGTCGCCACGGGCCTGCACTCCCAACAGGGTACGTTCGTAGCGCCCGCCCGCGCTCCGCACCAACCCGCGGAGCTCCAACCGGATCAACGCCGCCACCGCATCGGGGAGAGACAGCAGCGCGGTTCGAGCGACGGCGTCGGGGAGCAACGGCTCAGCGAGAGCCGACCAGGCGCGCCGCTCGTTATCCGGGAGCTCGATGGGTGGATCCGGCCGCTCACCTTCGGCGGGGACGGTGACACCGAGATCGTGCAACAGATCGTCGGCACCGCGGATCATGGTGGCCCCGTCGCGGATCAGGGCGAGCGGCACCTCGGCGAGCGGGCTGGTGACGGATCCCGGCACCGCGAACACGTCCCGCCCGAGATCGAGCGCGTGGTCGACGGAGATCCTTGAACCACTCAACGCCGCTCCCTCCACCACGACGAGCGCGGACGCCAGCGCGACCACGATGCGGTTCCGTGCGGGGAACCGATGGGGCTCGGCCGGCACACCCGGCGCGTATTCGCTCACGACGGAGCCCGCCTCGGCGATCCGCGAGATGAGGTCGGCGCTCGATCGTGGATAGCCGATGTCGATGCCCGAGCCTAAGACCGCGATCGTGCGCCCCCCGGCGTCAAGGGCTCCGCGATGCGAGTTCGCGTCGATGCCGTACGCGGCGCCGCTGACGACACAAACGCCCGCGCTCCCGAGCCGGCGACCGAGGTCGCGAGCGATCTCGCCGCCGAGGGAAGAGCACCTCCGAGCGCCGACGATGGCCACCCGGCGCTCGGAGACGTCGACGCGAGCGCCGCGGACGAAGAGCGCGACGGGCGGGTCGTCCAGCTCCAAGACCGACGACGGGTACTCGTCGTCGTGAGGAGTGAGGAAGCGCGCCCCGGCCGCCGAGCTCGCTCCGACGATCGAATCCGCATCCGTGACGAGCGCATGCGCCCGATCGGCGTCACTCCCCGCTCGGCCCGCCCGGATGGCGGCCAGTGCGGCCGATGCGCTCTCCTCGCGCCAACACAGCCGGTGGAGATTCCGCGGGGTGATGCCACGCAGCGACGCCAACACCGCCACCGCCCCCCGTTCCTCGGGGCCTTCTCCGAAGCCTTCCGGCCACCCGGTGGGAGCGAACGCCTCTTCAACCGGCTCGGGCAAAGCTCTCCTCACCGAACCCCTCTCGATAGGACAACGCCTCGGCCAGGTGCTCGACCCCGACGTGCTGCGAAGCCGCGAGATCGGCGACGGTTCTGGCGACCTTCAGCGCGCGATCGAACCCACGCCCGGTGAGGGCGAGAGCCTCCACCGCCGAGGCAAGGAGCTCCTCGGCTTCAGGGGTGAGGCGTGCATGCCGCCGAACGAGCGGTCCCGACAGGTGCGCGTTGCATGCAACGCCGATCGACTCGTACCGATGCAATTGTCGTTCGCGGGCCTCCTGAACGCGGTCGCGGACCACGCCGCTCCGCTCACCTTGCTCCGATCCCAACAGCTCCTGTTTGGTAAGGCGAGGAACCCGCAGACGAAGATCGATACGGTCGAGCAGTGGACCTGACAGCTTCTGTTGATAGAGCTCGACCCGGTCGTGGCGGCAACGGCAGTGCTTGCGCTGATCGCCGTCGAACCCGCACGGGCATGGGTTGGCGGCAGCCACCAGGGTGAATCTCGCTGGGAACTCGACGGAGCCCGCGGCCCGCGTCACCACCACCCGACCGTCCTCGAGCGGCTGTCGCAGCCCTTCGAGCGCGTCGCGCCGGAACTCCGTGAACTCGTCGAGGAAGAGAACCCCGTGGTGCCAGAGTGCACAGGATTGTTACTTGAGCGCCCCGACCCATTTGACGAGCAGCCGCCCACACAGCGCGATCCGCTCCGTGTCGCTCGGGGCGGTGGCTCCGTGGAACAGGTTCCCCCTGATCTGATACACGCCCCTGACGAAGCCCTCAAAGTCTCCAGTGCCCTTGATGACCACCGGTTGAATTCGGTTGGCGTGTCGCCTCTCGTCTGTGATCGCCCCCAGCCGGATGAGGCTCTCCAGGGTCACTTGGAACTCATGATCCTGGGCTAGTCGATCGAAAGCGGCCCGAAGATCGGAGTCCTCCGGGCGTTGGGCGACCACCCAGTCGATCATCTCCCTATCGAGACGCTTGCTCGATTCGTACGCGAGACGAGCGTTGACGCATATCCAGAGGAAGACGAACTTCGCCGCGGCATCCTCCGGGCGGTTCGCATCTTGCTGTGCCTTCCAGGCCCAGTACTTGATGAAACGCTCAAGTACTGCAGCCTCGTCCTGCATCGGGTCAGGCGGCTTGCGGTCGCCCAGGGATCGCAACAGCGAACACTAAGAGAGCGAGCACGACTCCCGCCCCAGCGATTCCTACCCGCAGCAGGAATCGCTGGTCAGTCCCAACGCGCACAGACGGTGCACCGAAACAAGCGATCTGCTCTGCGATGTAGCCGCCAGGTTCGGCTCGTAACTCCGAGCACAGCGTTGGGTTGGGTGGTTGCCCGACAGACATCACGGCACGACTCGGCACGAGAACAGCAATCAAGATGCCGAGGACAAGGATGGTCCCTGCAAGGTATTTCAGCACGGTGGTCCTCGTCATGGAGCAGAACGTACTCTCGGCTCGTCAGCCCAACAAGACCTAGGTCGGTCGCTTCAGCATCAGCCGGTGTGACCTGGGCTCGGCCGCACCGTCTCCACGATCCAGACGCCAGCGAACTCGACCGGCGCGTCGACAAGTTCAACCCGAGCGCGCGGCGTCGCATGCGCCCACGACGGGATCTGCGCCGACGCCTCGACGAGTTGGCCGTGCCACGCCTACTGGCCGGTCACAGCGAGGAATTGGCGAGAAGTAGTTCCGCATCTAGAGGCTAGGAGGGCGTGTAGGTCTGCGCCTCCGTCGTTGGGGCCTCGATGTCACATTGTCCGTCGGATCGGTCACGCGAGATCCAACTTCCGCAACGCATCGACGAGGTAGAGGCGAGCGGGTTCGTCCTCCTCGAGGTCGGTCAGGACCTCGGCCAACCATCCGCCGTCGGCGCGTAGATACAGCCTACCGATGAGCGCGGCACGGTCGACCTCGGATCGCATGAGCACGTCGAGCAGTTCGCGGGCGCCCGCCTCGCCGATAGCGCCGACGATACGCGCGCTGATGTCGTTCCAGGCAAGATTCATGACTCCACCGTCGCGACAGGCCCACCGCCTCGGAATCCCACGTCGAGGACACCTTCCCGAACTGACGTGTCCTGCGCCCCGATGATGTATCTCAAGGGCAGCGACTCAGCGTCTTCCTGGGCGACCTCGACGTGTAGCCGCGGTTCCAGTTTCTTCGGCGGACCGAGGGCCACCACGTCTTGAGCGTCTCGAGCGACCCACTCCGCGACGCAACGTCCTTCTTCGTCGCGGGTGATCCTTTCACCGAGCCGCCACATGCTCGAGGTCGAGCCGTCTGGCACCTGAAGTTTCACCCACCACAGAGCAGCCGGTCCGGTTCCAACGTTCTCAAGCTCAAGTGGGATGTTCATGGTGGACGACGTGGTGCTCTGACTCGCCGCGACCCCACCTCGCTGCACCAACATCAGGTCAGCTCTAGCGGGCGCGGCCAGCACCCGCGACGACGGGCGTGCAGCGATCGTGGCGACCAACGCATCTCTGACCTGGTCGCGGAGCCACCCGAGGTCAACGGACTGGTCTTCGTACAGAATCGCCCGTCGATGCTGGAGATCGAAGGGCAGGTCCGTCTCAGACTCCGCCAAGAGGATCGCTTCGTGCTGGCCGAGAGCCATGCCCAGCTCGTAGAACACGTTGGCGTTCCTGTCCGTGCAGACACCAATGACGGCGTCAGCTCGCTCAATCGCCGCTTTGATCTGGTCAATGACAACCCCCGCTTCATGGATTTCGTCGGCTCGAACGACGCTGATGTCAGCAGCCGACGCAGCATCGATGACGACTCGCCACAGCCAGTCGAAGCGTTCGTCGAACGGCATCATCAGGAACGCCTGTCGAGTCGGAGCGAGGTCGTCTGTCGCGCCTTCGTTTGCGCTCACGCGCCGAATCGTTCCACACCCGAACGGCGTGCGGCGACGCGTGAGCCAGATAGAGCGACAAGAGCGCACGCTCGCCCCCCCGCTCGAGGGCAGTCATAGAGCGCGCAGGCGCCAGCCCTCCGCATCCACCGCAGGGCTACGCCCAGGGCTACGGATCGAACTTCCCCTTCAGCCAGGTGAGCACCTCGATCTGCTCCCGTCGGCTTGCACGTCTAACGACTGTGAGCAGATTGATGGTCGAACGCGGAATGGATAGGTTCGAGCGCCCTTCGTTGCAGACAGAACAGAGGACGCGAAGGTTGTCATCTTCGGCTGCGCCGTTGGGGTCGATGTGATCGACGTGCAACCGCACGCCCCGGCCCGTCTCGGGATCGAGATCGCCAACCGTCGCTCCACACGACTGACATGTCGATCCATCCCTTTCCAGGATGCGCGCTCGAACGCGAGGGTCGACTCTGTGCTCGTCTCTGGAGCGTCGTTCGAGGCTCACGAGGACGTATTCGCCGGGTCTAAGATCGGCTCGATCCAGATGCGAGAGGATCTGCATTCCCTCGTCCTCGCGGAGTTCGCGCAGTCGCCGCGGCCAGGACGAGACTCGCCCTATCGGTTGCAAGTCATCATGACTAAGCACCTCCCCGACGTGTTGCTCAAGGAACCGCCGCAGCCGCTCCTTCGCGCCGAGTTCGGTTGGCATGTTCCCGCCTACATCGTTATCAGGACACCGACCATCGTGGAGAAGTCGGCAAGCCGATTCTGAGTAATGAGCTCATCAAGAACGTTCTTCTGCTCAATCGTTCCGAGGGACCCAGTGGCAGCGACAAGTTCATCCAGCGCGACGTGGTAGACCGTGTCGACCTCACCAGTTCCGCGGGCGATCGCTGCGAGCCTTGTCGGGAGGGGCTCTGCCGTGACGGTCACCACATGTGGCTGCCGTCCACGACGGCTCCTCGTGAGGATCACCCCCTCGTGCCTGATGTTCTGCACGCGGTCGGATCGGATCGTCCACTTGCAAGAGATCGCTGCGTGAAGGCCGGGAAGCGTCCCCTCCGCCAAGATCACCCCAACCGTCACGTCTGGCTTGATGAGGTAGTCGCGGCCGATTTGAGTACGGAGAGTCGGGTTCTCTCGAACAAGTGCATCGAGCCGAGCGAGATGTTGGTACTGGTCGAAGTCGGTAATCAGCTTCCGTCGATCCACTTCCCACGTTCGGTCGGGATCGGCGACGGGAAGCGCATCGCTCAAATACCTGGCTACTTCGATCTCAAGCGCAGTCCCGGCGGCCTCTCCTGGCTCGGCGATGCGGACTACCCCGAGGATGTCCAGCATCTGCCGAGCGATCGCGCGACTAGTTTCGCTGTCGATGTCGGCGTTGTTCGGGACCCCGTTGCGAAGACCCAGGATGTTCCTCACGAACTCGGGAGCCGTCACCGATCCTTGAGCAGCAGTCGACGGACTTCGCGGGCTATCGCCTCGGCGAATAGTGGCGGAACTGCGTTCCCGATCTGGCGAGCAATCTCAATCTTGGAGCCCTCGAAGGTGAACTCATCCGGGAACGTCTGCAGACGCGCCGCTTCCCGGTGGGTGATGGGTCGATCGGCTTCCGGATGCAGGAAACGGCCCTTCTCCGGCTTGAAGAACTCGGTGCGAATCGTGAACGAGGGACGATCCCACCAAAGGCGGCCGAAGACGTCGGTCGTCCCCGTCGGCTTGTTGGCCCAGCAGTCGGGAAGCAAGTCTGGACGGTTTCTGGCGAGGTCAAACCTGTTCCCACCCTCAGGCACAGCCTTGTACCTCTCGAGGGAACTCGGCCTAGGGTTCCGTCCGAGATGAAGGTCCCGTCCGGTTGGCTCAAATGGAAGATCACCGATGGCTTCGCGAACGGTCGCGAAGGGACGACCCGACTTCGAGTCGGGGCCGTGACTCTTCGTTGGGAACAGAGGCGAACCGATCCTTGACGCGACAACGATGCCTCGTCGACGCCTCTGTGGAACTCCGTAGTCGGCTGCGTTCAGGACTCCGAACTCCAACTCGTACTCCGGGAAAGAACGACGAAGCGTTCGGATGAAGGTCTGGAACTGCGCGGACTTCAGGAACTCCGGGACGTTCTCCACGACAAAGACCTTGGGGCGAACCTCTCGGACCGCCCGCAGGTACTCCTTCCAGAGATCGTTCATCACGGCACGCGAGCGATCGTCGCGATCGCGGCCTAGTGGGCTGAAACCTTGGCACGGCGGTCCACCGATGATCACATCCGCCGAGGGATACCCATCGACTTGCTCAATCGGACCCTGAAAGACGTAGGTACCGAAGTTCGCGGTGTAGGTCTTAGCGGCCGCCGCATCGATCTCCACAGCAAAGACCGAACGGAACCCCGCCCGGTGGAAGCCCAAAGTCATGCCTCCGGCCCCAGCGAAGAGGTCGATCATCTCGAAGGTCCTGCCCACGTCCCCTCCTCGCTCATCGCTCATCGCTGGAACTACACCGATGTAATCTTAGCTCCCTCCCGCCGAGCAATGTCGAACGCGCAGGTGAGAGCAAGGGGACAAGCCTCGCAGAGAGGCCGGGGCTTACAAACGGCTGCGGCCAAGTCGAGCGTCCCCAGCCACAACTCACGAGCCTTTCCACGTGATGCGAGATCAGCCGCCAGAGCCCAAAGCTCCTTGTCGACATTGGGGCGGCGCTCGCTCGGAATCCCGAAGTAGCGCCGCAGCACTCTCGCGATCACCCAGTCAACAACGGGGAGATCCTCGTCGCAGGCAAACACGGGGATCGCGTGGGCTGCGTAGGGCCCTACACCAGGAAGTTCCACCAAGTCGCTCGGGGTAACGGGAACGCTCCCGCGTTCCTGCAACGCCAGTCCGAGGCTCTTCAGGATCGGAGCTCGCTTTGCCAAGCCAAGCGAGCGGATAATCGACGCGATCGATGAGGTCCGAGCGTGAGCGAGGGCCTGAGGGGTCGGCCATCGTTCAATGAACGACCTGAAGACCGGCTCAACGTTCTCACCGCGTGTCCGTTGGAGGAGGATCTCACCGACCAAGAGCGTGTACGGATCGCGACTCTCGCGCCATGCAAACGATCTCGGATGGAGCGCGTGCCAACGCAAGACTGCTCTCCGAAAGACGCCGCCGTCTGGCACGGCTGTCCTAGTCACGTCCCCTGGCTTGATAGGAGAATCTTCCGCACGGTCGACGGATACCACTGACGTCCCCCTTGCGCGGTTGCGACGCCCTGAGCGTTCAACACATCGGCAATCTGAACATAGTTCTTCCCGCGAGCACGCAGGCGACTGATCCGCTTGCGAACGCTGTCGGGTAGTTGACGGGGACGGCCCAGGGTCGCCCCCTCCGCCTTCCGAACAGCTAGGGCTTCCTTGGTGCGTTGACCGATCGCCCGACGCTCCCATTGCGCCACACCCATCATGACGGTCGCTACCAACTCTCCCGCAGGTGTCGTGGTATCGACCCCGAGGTCGAGCACAACGGGCGCCCAACCTTTCCTCTGCGCCCGCTCCATCAGGCTCGAGAAGTCCATCGTCGAGCGCGAGAGCCTGTCCAGTTTGGCGACTACCAAAGCTGCGGCGCCGCCCGTTTCCAAGGTTTGCAGGGCCTCTTCAAGCCCCGGTCGGCGATTCAGGGTCCTCCCAGAGGCGGTATCGGTGTAGATGTCGACCAGTTCCCATCCGCGACGCTGTGTCTCGCTCGAGATAGCAAGTCTCTGGGCTTCGAGACCTAGGCCCGAGTCGCCCTGTTCCTCAGTGGAGACACGAACGTATCCGACGGCTCTGAACTTGGGTGGATCCGAAGGCGCCACTCATCAAGAATACACCAAAGGTTCCTTTGGTGTATTCACTGGTTCTCCTTCACGATTGCGTTGGCCGCTTCGTCAGCTACTCGTGGCTGGCTGTCGTCGTTGCCAGAAGAGTCTTCTGAGCGGCGAGCCACATCTGTGCGACTTCGGCGCTCACCCTGTAGCACTGCTGGTTCGTTCCTAGAGCGCCGTAGTTCATCTCGAACGGCTGGTTGGACCGCTTGAATCGCGTGCGAACTGTGACGCCGAAGCCTCCGTAGTCGCCGCGGTGTTTCGCCGTTTCCCGCCCAGTCGCAGCCTGCACCGCATCAGATGGGATCCACTGACCTGGCTGTTCCGAGCACAGGTCCATGGTCTTGTGAATCGTGACGTACTTGACCTCAGTCGCCAACCGGATGAAGTCGCCGGGCGTCCATGGCTCTTCCGGTAGTTCCGGGGCGTTGTTGCGTGCCCGCCTAGATGCTCGGGTCGGCGCCACCAGGAAGTCTTGAACGTCGGCAGGCGGATAGTGCTGGGAGGCGGTGACGACCACACCGGCGGGTGTCTGATACGCCAGAACTCGGGTGAGACTGATGTCGATCCCCATCTCGGAGAGCCAGACGGCGGTGGCCGTGACATTGACGGGGAACGAACCGGCGACCAACACGATGCGGGGAGCCCGGAGTGTCTCGTCATTCAGCGAGAACTCCGTGTGAGCCAACAGGCACCTCGGCGGCTTCCTCGCTGGTGAGTACCGAGCCCGAGTGCTGGTTCATGAAGGATGCATAAGCATCGGACAACACCTCTAGGTCGAACCGCGATGCCATAGCCGCGTACTTGATCGCTTGCATCTCGACGGTGTCGGGTGCCACATCTCGTTTCAGTTCCGCTACCACGAGGTGCCCGTCGGCCCCTAAGCCAAGGATGTCCAACCGATCCCGCTCCGGGCCTTCTTTCGACTCCCAGCGATCGAACTCCGAGGTGATAACGAGAACACCTGAACCCAAGATGTCCGGGTTCGCAAGGATCCATTCTTGAAGGTGTTCGCGCTCCCTGAAGCCCGCCTGAGACAGGGTGATTGGAGTCGCCCTCTGAGCCGACCGCCCATCTACCGAGAAGACCAGTTCATCAGTCACGGTGGGAACACTAGCCGCTTGGATTGGGATGAAGCCAGCCTCCCAGTTGACGCCCGGCCTGTTGATCTGCGGCTGCTCTTGACCCTGACATTCGATCGGTCAGCAGGTCGACAGAAATCGCGGCCGTCCGTGGGGCCGCGCTCCACGGCGGTAGCCTTCGCAACATGGTGGACATCGAAGTCGTCTGGGAGCGGATCGAAGCCCACGCTGGGGAGACGTTTCACCTCGTCCGGGGAGCCGCGTTCACCTACCGGGTAATGAGCGGTCATGTCATTCCGGATCGGACCCCCCAACAGATTGCGAGATCACAGTTCGCGAAGGCGCTTGACCTGGTGCCGCTCCGTGGACCTGGCGAGATTCAGCAACTTCGGGGGCCGTCGTTCGACTACGCGATCCTAGCCGACCCCCGCATCTCGAGCGGCGACTGGTAGCGCCCTTAGAGGGTTGCGGAAGGGTCCCCTGGACACGAGTAGGCCGCATCTGCGTACTCCACTTCGCACCGCAAACACACTGGCTTGCTGATCGTGACGTCCAGCGGATTGCTGGCTCGGATCTGGCTCTCGTCACCTGTCGCTAGGATTTTGGCCTGCTCCTCCGACAATGGAAAGGTCAAGAACGTGACCCAGTTATGACGGAGGCGAACTCGGACCTCAGGCTTGTCTCTCGGCATCCATCAAACTACCTGGTCCTCGGAGCCTTCGCCTGTCTGATCCGTACACGCCATCACGAATGAGGAACGTTCCCTAGCGCCCGCCGGATTACATGAGCTAGCGATCGCTCGGCTCACGAGGAAACACCCACGATCGCAACGAGTGCTGATACCCGTTCGGCGGTTGTTTGGTTTGGGTGACGCCTGGTTAGCGTTTCGTGTGTCATCGCAGGTCGTCCAGAAGCGGCTGGACAGCGGCGCGGAACCGCCCGGCCGTCTCGACCAACCAGCTTGCATATGTCGGCCTGAGAATTCCGCTGCCGCCGCTCAGCAATCAGCGATGTCTGCTATCCAGTTTGCGGCTTCGAGTTGGTCCTTTGACAAGGTGACGCCCAGGTCATCAGCGCCCCCGGTTACCACGACCTCATAGAAGGGCGAATCCGGAACCTGCACAGCGACGGAATGCGTCTCGGCGGGATGGCCCCATATGCTAGTGAAGCGTGCCAAGGTTCCCGCGGCAACAGTCGTGTTATTGGCGTCGCGAACAGTGACGTTGGACCCCGTCCGACCAACGCAATCGAACTCGTGAGTCACCCTTACGGTCAACTGATGGTCGGCCGTTGCTGGGCTAGCGTGCCCTCGGTTGACAGCGAACCAGACGAGGGCGACCACGAGGAGCGCACCACAAACGAGGGCGACAGCGCGCCACGGATGAACGCCGGAGCGTGGCTTCGGGGGGACCGATTGACCGGGTTGCTTCTGTCCGCAAAACCGACACAGGACCGCCTCATCCTGGATTTCTTCCGCGCAGAAGGGGCACTTCTTCACGACGCCCTCGTTTCAACCAAGCCGCTGCTCGTAGCCGATGATCATCAAGACCTTGACGTGGCTCCTCTCGGTACTTTCCATCGATCGGTCCCTCCCATCGATCTGGCGCCGAGATCCCAACCGAGCGGTCCGACATGCGATTGCCTGACCGTCCGGCGTCCTCGAAGCTACAAGAAGTCGTGACTCTCCGGGAAGAGCGAGGTCCTGCTCCCGAGCGTGCCGTGTGAGAAACGTCAGTCGGCTTCAAGGCGCGACCTTTGGAGGAGGCCGCCGCGGCTACCCACCATCTACGCTGAGAAGCCGCCTTCTTGGGAGGACCAATGAAGAAGACCGTCCTGCTCACGCTCGCCCTGATCATCGTCAGTACCACGATGCTTGGAGCCGCGTCGTCTGCCGCCACTAGCGTCAACTGGTTGCAGTTCCGTCGAGACAATCAACGGTCCGGGTACAACCAGTTTGAAACGACGTTGACACTCGCGAGCGTGGGGACAGCAAACACCAACTTCAACTTCGGCTTGCAGCGGATCGCCTATCTACCCTTCGCCGAGCCCTCGGCACCAGTCATCTACAAGAATGTGCTCTATACCGTTGGCAAGAGCTTCGACGACGGCCTCTATGACACACACCTCGTCTGGGCGCTGTACGCGATGGATGCGGTGACCGGAGCCCTGAAGTGGACCATGCCCTTCCCTTGCCTTCCGCTGAGCGGCGTGCCCGCGATCGACGCGGGAGCCAACGTGATCCTGCTCCCCGTCGGCGGCCGCTGTAACAGCGAGTCCACCGGCGGACGCACCATCGCAGTAGACCTCACGACCCGTGCGATCCGGTGGCAGTCAGGTGGCGCTGGCACCCCGGCTGTGGTCGGTGGCAACGCCTACTTCAGGGGATGGGTAGACGGCGGCGGGGACGAGCTCATTTCGGTGAAGACCGCGACCGGACAGACGAACTGGTCCATCGACAGTCCTTCGGGTGACCCCAGCGTAGGAAGTGGTGCTCTCTACCTCGGGGGCATCCCGACGGTTGGACCCACGCTGATCTACGCACAAGGCAGCCTCTCGGCGCTCAACGCAAGCAACGGAGCGGTCAAATGGACCAAGACATGCGCGGTGGGTGTCTGTGCTTTCAACACATCGGGAACATTGAAGTGGAGTTTCCCGACGGGCTACGGCGTTGTGAGTCTCGCTGGCAACGTCGTGTACATGGGCTGCGACGCGGTTTGGCTCTGCGCTGTGAACGCCACGACGGGCGCTCTGATCTGGAAGAACGGGTCGTGCGAGTTCTGCGTCGACTATCCCCCAGGAGTGATCGATTCGTTGACCGTCGCCGGTGGCCTGATCTACGTGCGAGCCCACGGTGGATTCGGCGTTGTAAATGCAGCGACAGGAGTGAAGCTCAACGGCGATGAAGACTGGCGCGCTCCCGGAACACAAGCGCCTGTGGTGAACAACGGGTTGGTCTACGTCGTGACTGAGAACAGGATCAACATCTACGGCCTGTGCGGCAACCCATTGCCCTGTTAGAAGCAGAACTGGGCTTGCGTACTCCCGCGGCGATCGGGGTCTTGGCGCACGCGCTGACGTTATCGGAGTGCTCTGACAAGTCCTGATCAGTCGATGCTGTCTCGCCGGGGGTGGGAGGCAGAACCTCTGGGGTCTGGGTGGTCGTGGGCAGCGACGCAGGATCCGTGAGCGGCGGCGGGGCGACCACACCCCCCCAGGAATCGTATCTTCACCGGGAGTCTCGGTATCAGGACCCGAGACCTCTCACTCCACTTCACACCGTAGGCACACGGGCGAGCTGATTGTGTTTTTCTGGTCGAGACACGCTCTGTCCCTCGATCGGCAAGAGGGTCGTCCCCCGGTCTAGGGGCCCATCCAGGAGTGGGCGCCCACTCCTAGGCTCTGAGCCGCGCCGAGACGCCGATTCACTATTCAGATTTCAAGGTGCTCGGAACTGGCTGGTCAACGCTGGCTGCATCTCGTAGAGCGTTCGCGACACGACTCTGTCTCGCCTGCCAGGTGCGGCCTCTCGAGCATCCATCCCCTCAAGTATCGGCACGGCCCGAGCCGGAGCGCTGATGCCGTTGGCTGGATCCTGGATGCAAGGCCAGTCGCCAACTGAGGACCGCCACGACGGACTTCGGGCCAGGTGTCCCGCCACACGACTTTCGGATCGCCCAGAATCGGCGTGAAACGTGTTTCCAGGCGTTTCGGGGGGCTGGTCGGCTTCCTCCTGCCGAATCCGTGTTGGCGGCCGTAGAACAAGTCTGGTGCCAAGTTCTCTCTACCCTCGTTGTCTGGACCTGGGTCGCTGGTCGGGAACCCGTGGCCGACCTTGGACCCTTGGTCCCCTCGCGTAGCAACGGGACCTCGGGTGGGGGGTCGGTTCCCGCTACCAAGGGTGCCCGAAGGATCGAGCGGTCGAGGCGGAGATGCCGGGGCACCCTCTTGGGTTGGTGGCAGACCCGCGGCCGACCTACCCCGGCCCCCCGGGATCAGCCGAGGTGGTGACCCTGGCTATCTGGTTGGACTCACTATCTGAACCCGTCATCTGAACCCGTCCCAACTGTTGCGTCCCGGGTGCAACACTTGAGAACGGCGCCGTTCGGTTCGGTTCGGTTCGGTTCGGTTCGGTTCGTCCCTTCACCTCGCTCGGTGGTTTCCCTCAGGAACCCCTTCCTCAAGCCTCGTGAGGTTCCTTCTTCCACCTTGTTCATATCGAATCTGGGCCCGGGCCCGGGATACATCCGACCCCTCGATTCCGCTTCGTCACAGCGGTCTGCTCCGGCGCGGTGAATCACTCCCCAAGCCGAGGGCTTGGGCATTGGGTTCACCTGGCGCGATTGAGCGCGGTAAGTGAACAGACTGAAGCCCTCGGCTCTAACCCGGGTGCGCCCGCTTCCAGCGGTGCGCCGTGACGCTGTGGGGCCACGGTCCCGAACTACTCAACCACCAAGAACTCGGACAACACGAGCGATCAGCGCAGGGTCGGTGACAGAGAAAGCGAAGCCTTGCGCCTCGACCTCACGACGACGAACGTCGGCAGTCGATGGAGCAGGGCTTGTTGTGTTCTTCACTTCGACCGCCACGTCGCCGCTCCCCAAACATCGTCCAACAGTTGGGAGAGTTGCTCCCGCGACGTTTGGGCCGGGTCTCTGTGCGGCCCTTGTTGTCAGCGCCGCGACTTCCCGCCAGAGCGTTTCGTCCTTGAGGGCTTGCAGACCCGCGAAGGCTCTCTAGCGGCCGTCTCGATGCGGCGCTGGAGAGTTTCTACACCGGCTTGGTCGTTAGCACAAGAGTCTTTCGTCACGCTCGCCAAGTGATTCCGACACGATCAGGGTCGAAGAAGTTTCGACCCTTGACCGCAGGCCCGACGACGACGCTCTCGACGAACATCTCCACGATCGATCGGCGTTGCATGAGGTCGGCCGATGCCCAGCGCTCGGCGATGTCGGGAGTGGCTATCAGCACTCGAGTGTCCGCAGAAGCGACCCTGCGTTCGGCGTCTGCGATGCGAGCGCGAAGTTCTCGGTCGGCCACTAGGAACGCAGCGCGGTCGCCGATCCGATTGACGTAGTGGTCGAATAGGAGCGTCTCTAGCGCCTTTCGATCCTCCTGAAGCCGTTCGACCACTCCCTCGTCCTTCGAGCCCGCAGCGGCGTCCAGGAACGCCTTGGTGACCGCCGGGGTGGCCAGTCGTTCGACCACGACCCCAGCGACGAGATCCTCGAGCGGCTCGGCTTGGATCCTGATCTTGCCGCAGCCTGAGAAGCCTGGTGGGGATGCACACACCATGCTGCGGGCGCCCCTCGCTGGACGAGCGACGAGGCGCGCCGAGCAGATGCCGCACACGGCCGTCCCTGTGAGTAGGTACGCCCTAGCGCTCGATGTGGTCTTCCGACGCCCTGGATCGAGCAGGATCGCTCGGAGGCGCTCGTGGCTGGCCTGGTCGACGATGGCGGGCCAGGTGGCTGGGGCAACGGCCTCGCCCAGGTGCTCGCGTAGACCAGCGATCCTCGGACTCACGAGCATCCGCTTGAGGCTTTGAACAGACCAGGGTTTCCCCGCAGTCGTGGTAACTCCCTCGGCGTTCCAGAGCGCGGCGATCGACCGCAGGGACCCGCCCTCGAGTATCCGCGCGGCAGCGTCCTTGATGAGCGTGGCCTCGGCCTCGTTGACTGTCGTGCGATCTGACTCGTACCCGAACGGACGGTCGCCCCCACCCGAAGGCTTGCCTGCGAGGGCGCGTTCCTCGTGCCACGCGAGAGTGCGGTCGCTGCGGGTCTTGCTCTCCAGCCCAGAGAGCGAGCCGAACAGTCCGACGAAGACCTCACCGTACGGACCTGCCGTGTCGATCATCTCGGTCGCGGATACGAACGCGACGTCGTGATCCTGGCACATCTCCAAGAACCTCAGAAGATCGATCGTCCGGCGTGACGCTCGCGACATGGCGAACACGACGATGCTGTCCAACAACCCTGCCTGGATATCAGCACCGAGGCGATCCCACTCTGGGCGAACGACGCCCTTCTTCCAGCCGCTCAGATCGAGGTCGGAGTAGACCTCGGTGACCTCCCAGTCGCGGGCCTCGCACAGCGATCGGCAGGCTGCCTCCTGGCGGTCGACGGACGTGGAATCGTTCCGGTCCTGGCTGATCCGTGTGTAGATTGCGGCTCTGGTCCTCAAGGGACATAACTTAGCACTTTGATGCGCGAGGGAGACCTCGCCCGGACGCAGGAACGTGGAGCCGCCGCCGAGGAGACCCGCGAGCGAGACCGAGTGATGCGGCGCCCGGAACGGCCGGGACGTGAGCACACCCCGGTCCGTGAGGAGTCCGGCGACCGAGTGCAGCTGCGTGGCTTCGAGCGCCTCCTCGCGTGAGAGCGCCGGCAGGATCGTGGCCAGGCGGCGAGCCAGCATGGTCTTGCCGGCGCCAGGCGGGCCCACCATGAGGAGGTTGTGTCCGCCCGCGGCAGCCACCTCCAGCGCCCTTCGCGCCTGTGCCTGTCCTCGAACCTCCTCGAGGTCGACCTTCGAGGCTTCCGCCGGCGCGACAACGCCGGGATCGACCTGGGGAGGGTCCCACGTCCCACGCAGGAATCCCGCCACATCGGCAAGCGTCTCCGCGCCGACGACACGGAGCGACCCGATCTGCGCGGCCTCGAGCGCGTTCGCGGCCGGTACGACGACACCGGTCAGGCCGGCGCGCGCGGCCGCGATGGCCACCGACAGGATGCCCGGCGTCGGTAGGAGCTCGCCCTTGAGCGACAGCTCGCCCGCGAATGCGTACCCGACGACGGCGTGCGCGGGCACCTGCGCGGTCGCGGCGAGCACGCCGACGGCCACCGGCAGATCGAGCCCCGGCCCGTCCTTGCGGAGGCTCGCGGGCGCGAGGTTCACCACCACGCGGCGGAGCGGCCATTCGAGGCCGGCGCTCTCCACGGCCGGACGTACCCGATCGCGCGCGTCGTTCACCGAGGCGCCGGGGAGACCGGTGAAGATCAGCGACGGCAGCCCGCGCCCGACGAACGCCTCGACCGTGACGAGATGCCCGCCGACGCCGAGCACCGACACCGCGATCACTCGCCCGTACACGCGAGGGAACGCTAGCTTCGGGTGCGGGCGCAGGCCGTGACAGGCATCACACCCGCGGCCACCTTGTGCGCGGTGGTGTCCAACGATGCGCGTCGCGGCGGATACTCCTCACGTGCCGGATGCCAAGAGCGAACGGTTCGGCCGACTGGTCGGCGCGATCCTGATCGCCGAGGGCGTGCTCGTCACGATCCTGCGCTTCCTCGTGCTGGTGTACGTGGTCGCGAGCGAGGCGTACAACGCGGATCGTTTCCGGACGCCCCTGCCGAGCTTCCTCCCATGGGTGCTCATCACGGCGACCGTCACGTTCGTGCTGGTGTGGGCCGGCTCCTTCTTCCGTTGCGCACCCGACGGGGCGTGGGCCAAGGTCGGCGTGGCCGCTCGCGTCGACCTGATCGCCGGGTGCCTCCTCAACGTGGGCGCCGTCGCTTGGGCGGCGTCCGGTCTGGCGAGAGGGCCGTCCACCATCGAGGGCTGGTTCACCTGGATCGCCCTGTGCGTGGTTTCGCTGATCGCCATCGTCGGCATCCTCCGCGACGCGATGCGACGTCGCTCGGTCGAGTGACGTCGTCCGCCGCCCTCGACACGGCCGCTGCTAGCATCCGCGCGTGTCCGAGCGCTTCGATTGGCATCCCGAACCCGAGCTGATCGACGTCCGCGACCCGCAACGCGCACGCGCCGCTCTCGAGGAGCTCGGCGAGAAGACGTGGACCGAGGCGCTCGACTGGCTCTACGACCGGGCGATGGAGCGGCCAACCGCGCCCGACCTCTATCCGGAGCTGCGCGCCGCCTACTACGGCCCCTCGGGGGGACCGGGGCCCGCGCCGCAAGAGGGTGCCACCTCGACCGACGTGCTCGCCGAGTTCCACGAGCGCCTGGCTCCCTACCTCTTCGCTTCGCAGCATCCCGGCTCGTTCAGCTACTTCACCCCGCCGCCCCTTCCGATGGCGATCGTCGGCGAGACGCTCGCCGCGTGGGTGAATCAGGGCATCGACCTCTGGCTCGCAGGGATGGCCGCGCCGTTCGTCGAGGAGGAGGTGATCCGCTGGCTCTGCGATCTGACGGGCTACGGCGAGGGAGCGTGGGGCATCCTCGCCTCGGGCGGCGTCATGGCCAACGTCATGGCGTTGACCGCCGCGCGCGACGTCCATCTCGCCAGGCTCCTCGGCCTGGACCGGCCACCCCGTGGCGCCGAGCTCGACGGCGCGCGCATCTACGTCTCGGATCAGGCGCACTTCTCGATCGCCCGCGGGGTGGACATGCTGGGCTTCCCCGAGGCGACGCTCCGCGTCCTGCCGTCGGACGAGCGGTTCCGCCTGCACGCCGAGCCCGTGGCCGCCGCCATCGCCGAGGACCGCGCGGCGGGGCTCACGCCGTTCTGCATCTCCCCGGTCGCCGGCTCCACCAACACCGGGTCGGTCGACCTGGTCGATGAGCTGGCGGACCTCGCCGAGCGCGAAGGGCTCTGGCTCCACGTGGACGCCGCGTACGGCGGAGCTGTGCGACTGTCACCCCGCGACGCCGGTCGCGTGACCGGCCTGGAACGCGCCGATTCCGTCACGATCGATCCGCACAAATGGTTCTTTCAGCCGTACGACATCGGCGCGCTGCTCGTGAAACGCCAGGAGGATCTGCGGAACACGTTCCATCGCGAGCCCGAGTACTACCGGGTGTGGGAGCCGGAGGACCGGCCGCTGCACTGGTACCAGTTCTCGCTCGAAGGGACGCGGCGGTTCCGCGCGCTCAAGCTCTGGATGTCGTGGAAGCATCTGGGGTCGGATGGGTTCGCCCGGCTGATCGAGCAGAACGACGACCTGGCTGCCCACCTCGCGGAGCGTCTCGACCGAGAGGGCTGGGACGTGATCGATCCCGAGCTCTCGGTCGTGTGTTTCCGTCACGTGCCGACGGCACTCGACGGCGCCGACCCCACGGTGGTCGACGCCTATCAGAAGGGCCTGCAGCGCGCGCTCGAGGTGAGCGGCGAGGGCTGGGTCTCGACGACGACCCTCGGTGGCCGGACGTACCTGCGCGCCGGCATCGTGAACTACCTGTCAATCGAGGCCGACGCCGATCGCGTCGTGGACACGCTGATCGGCTCGTCAGAACGCGTCCTCGAACAGCTCGACCTCGGGACCGCGCGGACCTAGCGCCACGCTCGCCACGTCGAAGCGGATCGCGCCGGGTCGAGCCGCGCTCTCCTGAAGGAACGCCTCCGCCAGCGTTCTGACCTTCGCCCGCTTACGCCAGGTGACGGCCTCATAGCCACCGCCGTATGCCGATCCCCGCCGCGTCTTCACCTCGCAGAACACGAGCAGGTCCCCCCGGACGAGCACCAGGTCCAACTCCCCCAGCTTGCAGCGCCAGTTCCGTGCCACCGGGCGATACCCGCGACGGATGTAGACGGTGAGTGCTGCATCCTCGCCGGCTCCTCCGCGCTCCCCGCGGGGATCGGTCCGCATCCCCTCACCCTAGGGTGTGGCACCGACACGTTCGACGCACGTGCGGAACGGTTCAGGCCTCGGGCAGCGTCGTCGGTTCCTCGCGGCGCGAGAGCTCCTCGACGTTCACGTCGCGACGCGTCATGACCCTAACGCTCGCCACGAATCGCGCCGGGCGGAACATGTCCCACACCCACGCGTCGGCCAGGTCCACCTGGACCCACCCGCCGTCGAGGTGCGCGATGTCGACCTTGTTCGCCAGGTAGAAGCGCCGCTCGGTCTCGATGACGAACGTGAACATCGGGAGCACGTCGCGGTACTCGCGATAGAGCTCGAGCTCGCGTTCCTCCTCGAAGCGTTCGATGTCGTCGGATTCCATGGCGTCAGCCATCCTCTCACGCACGCACGACGTCACCGCGGCCGAACCCCGGAAGCGACGTCTGCCCCACGCCGGCGAACGACAGGCGATGGATCGGCGTGGGCCCGAGGCGGTCCAGCACCTCCCAGTGCTCGGGCGTGCCGTACCCCTTGTTGTGGTCGAACCCGAAGTCCGCGTACCGGCGATGGAGGCGCCGCATCATCGCGTCCCGGGTGACCTTGGCGACGATCCCCGCCGCCGAGACGCTCGCCGACACTGCGTCGCCTTTCTTGATCCCGAGCGAAAGACACGGCATGCGCGGCACCGGGAACCCGTCCGTGAGCACGTAGTCGGGCTCCACGTCGAGCGCCCGGACGCAGCGACGGAGCAGCGCGATGTTCGACCGATGCAGGCCACGGGCGTCGATGACGCCCGGCTCGATCTTGCGGACCGCGAACGCCACGGCGCCGGCCACGATCCGTTCGTAGGCGGCCTCTCGTTGCAGTCGCGTCAGGACCTTCGAGTCGTCGATCCCCTCACGGTCGAACCCCTCGGGCAGGATCACCGCGGCGGCGACGAGCGGACCGGCCAAGGCGCCCCGGCCGGCCTCGTCGACGCCGGCGATCCGCATGAACCCCTGCTCGCGGAGGGCCCGTTCGTAACGGTCGAGGTCCCGGGTCAGTGCAGCCATGCCGTCCGTGACGGAGGCCAGATGATCACGAACGCCTGGCCGATCACCCGATCGATCGGGACGTACCCCAGGCCGCTCGGCGGCGGGAACCGCGAGTCTCCCGAGTGGTTGCGGTTGTCCCCCATCACGAACAGCATGCCATCCGGAACGGTCTCGGGCCCGAAGGAGCGCGTATCGAGATCCGCCTGGTTGACGTAGGACTCGTCGAGCATACGCCCGTCCACGAAGGTGACACCGTCGCGCATCTCCCAAGTCTCGCCGGGGAGGGCGATCACGCGCTTGATGAAGTCGTCGTCGGCCGGACGCACCACACCGACGCCCTCGCCGAGCCAATGCAGCAGGGTGCCGAAGGCGCCCCGGTCCTGAGGCGTGGGCGTCGGGTCGGCGAACACGACGATGTCCCCGCGTTCGATGTCTCCGAATCGATAGGCCAACCGGTTGACCAGGATCCGATCGTCGGGCATCAGGGTCGGCTCCATCGAGCCCGACGGGATGTAGAAGGCCTGGATCAGGAACGACTTGATGAGGATCGCGATGACGAGCGCGGAGAGGGTGAGGAGACCGAACTCACGGAGGAACCGCCACGCGGCGTCGGAGTCGTCGTCCTCGTGCACCGGCGGGCTCGCCGCGAGATCCGGAGGCGACTCGGGGTCGTGAGTGTCGCTCACCCTGATGGTGGGGTGAAGAGAGGGCGTGGCGAGGGGTTCGGGCGAGTCGGGGCGATCGCCCACTCGCTCAGGCCTCGGCCTTCTCCTCCGCCTCGTCGGCGGACGTGCCGTCCTCGACGACGGCATCCTCGTCAGGGGTCTCTTCGCCCGCTCCGGCACCGTCGTCGTCGACCGCGGCCTCGAGCTCGGCGTCCTCAGGCTCGTCGGCATCGTCTGCCTCCGGCTGCTGCGCGGCGAGGGCCGCCGCCTCCAATGCGGCGAGCTTCGAGTCGTCCAGCCGGCGCTCCTTGATGCGGGCCTTCTTCCCTCGAAGCTCGCGGAGGTAGTACAGCTTCGCGCGACGGACCTTGCCGCGACTCACGACCTCGAGCTTCGCGATGGACGGCGAGTGGACCGGGAACGTTCGCTCGACACCGACGCCGAACGAGATCTTGCGGACGGTGAACGTCTCGCGCAGTCCCCCGTTCTGCCGCCGGATCACCACGCCCTGGAACACCTGTACCCGCTCGCGATTCCCTTCCACCACCCGGACGTGCACCTTCACGGTGTCGCCTGGGCGGAACTCCGGGATATCCGAGCGCAGGTAAGACTGCTCGACGAGATCGGTCTTGTTCATGACGGCGGTTC
>JBBQVZ010000044.1:0-23428 GCA_038211015.1 Actinomycetota bacterium
CCCGATCGCCGACGACCAGGGCCTCGGGACGATCACGGACGACGACGCGGCACCCGGCATCACCGTGAACGATATCTCCGCCCCCGAAGGCGACGTCGGGAGCACCATCGCGACATTCACCGTGGCACTCGGAGCTCCGAGCGCGCTGCCGGTGACGGTTGACGTGACGACCCAAGACGGAACCGCGACGGCTTCCGCCGATTACGACGCGCTGGGGACGAGCCTGATATTCGCTCCGGGAGACACGACGAAGACCGTCGATGTGACGATTCACGGTGACGGCGTAATCGAGGGCAACGAGACCTTCACCCTCGAGTTGTCTGGCGCGACCAATGGGAGCATCTTTGATCCCACCGGGAGCGCAACGATCCTCGACGACGACGATGTTCCGTCTCATGAACCTTCCTCGCCGGTCGCGTCCATCGGCGACGTCTCCATCGAGGAGGGCCACGTAGGGGAAACGGCCACGGCCACGTTCGACGTGCACCTGTCCCGCCCCGCGGTTGGAGACGTCACGCTCGGCTACCGAAGCGTTGCAGGTACCGCGACCGATGGCCACGACTACCTCGGCGTCGCAGGGATCATGACGATCCCCGCCGGAGGCGTCGATTCGCACTTGGACGTGACCGTGCTCGGAGACAACAAGTTCGAGACGGACGAGACCTTCATCGTGGAGATCACATCGGCACTTGGGGCGAGAGAGGGGTCATCGGGGACCGGGACGATCGAAAACGACGACAAGGTGGCAACACGGCTGACGGTCAGCGACCACGTCTTCGGGAGCCGTGTCGCGGTGCGAGGCCGGCTCGTCCGTGGAGCGAAGGGCTTCCCGATCCGTGTCGTGCTGATGCGCAGGAAGGGCGGCCACTGGCTGACGGTCGATCATCACGTCGCCATCACCCACGCCTGGGCACATCACAATCAGGGCGACGCTCGGACGTTCGGTTACCGGACGATCTTCCGACACGTCGATTCTGGTCGTTACCGCATCCGCACGGTCTTCCGCGGTGATGCCACCCACGCCGACTCCCGCGCACACGTCCGCTTCCGCGTCTAGATCCTCATCCGCTTGATAGGTTCCGGCCGGGCGAATCGCCGATGTCCACGGCTTGCGGCGCTTCTAGCTCGCAATCTGTTCTCCCCTCAAAGCCGCAGGGGGGTTCGTGGGGCGGTCCCGGGTGCGCGGCCGTTTCGTGGACAACTGGCTCGCGCCGTACGAGAAGCGATACGTGATGGCGTCTCAGGAGTGGAATCCGTCCAGCTCGAAGAGCAACAGAACGAGCAGCTGCTCGACCTGTCCAAGCAGGTCCTCGAACTGACAGATGCGATCCACCGACTGACGGTCGAACACACGGGGAACCTGGGCCGGCGATGGCGCCCGCACCATCGTCCTGACAGCCGTGCAGTCGCGAGCGCCGGTACGCCTGAGTGAGGTGCGCACGGTCTTCGACGCCAGGAGCGATACTGATGTCGCGCTGGGCGGTGACGACCGAATTCGCGGGCGGCACGTACCGCGTTCATGGGGGCCTTCCGCCCCTTGTTCGGGTGGCGGGCACGTCCCACGGAGAAGCGAAGCGCGAGATCGACTAAGTGCTGGAAATGAGGGTTCTGTGTCCACCCCCTCAGACGCAGGACGGATAGGCGATAGGCCGTTTCGGAATCGGAGTTCGTGTCCAAGCCGAGCGTTCAAGGGGCGGCCCCCCCCCGCGCGAAGCGGCCGGGTGGCTCATTCCATGTCCGAGGCACAGTCAACAAGGCACGACGGACGGGACTGCCCCCGATTCAGTTGCCTCGGAGGTTGAGAGCTTTCAAGCCGCATGAGCGACCTCGTGCACCGTCTCGAACTCGATCGGGGTGAGCTTGCCGAGGCCGCGTTGACGACGCCGGCGGTGGTAGGTCCGTTCGATCCAGATCACGATCGCAAGGCGCAGCTCCCCTCTCGTGCTCCAACGTTGTCGGTTGAGTACGTTCTTCTGCACGAGGGCGAAGAACGACTCCATGGCCGCGTTGTCCGCGCAAGCTCCGACCCGGCCCATCGATCCGTGAAGGCCATTGGTTCGCACCAGTCGAACGAACTTCACCGATCGGAACTGGGCAGATTCAACTGGTCGTCGCAACACCTCGATCGTGGAGGTGTTGATGGGAAGGCCAGCAGGGTGGATGAAGGATCTGACGGGCCGGTCGCCGATGAAGTCGCCGGGCGCGCCGTCGCTTCGACGAGAGGTCGAGCGCGAGTTCTGGCGTGTGATCGCGACGGGTGTCACCACCGAGGAGGCTGCGATCGCGGTCGGTGTGTCCCAGGCCGCTGGCAGTCGGTGTTTCCGGCAAGGTGGCGGGATGCCTCCGATGGATCTCGCCCCGCTCTCTGGTCGGTACCTGTCGTTCTCTGAGCGGGAGGAGATCGCCATCCTGAGGGCGCAGGGCAACGGTGTCAGAGCGATCGCCCGTCAACTGGGCCGTTCCCCTTCGACGATCTCGCGCGAGCTACGTCGTAACGCGGCCACACGGTGCGGGAAGCTCGAGTACCGAGCTTCGATCGCGCAATGGAAGGCCGAGCTGGTCGCTCGGCGCCCGAAGACGGTGAAGCTCATCGCCAACGACCGATTGCGTGAGTATGTGCAAGAACGGCTCTCGGGCGCGGTACGCGTCGCACAGGGCCGCACGGTCGGCCCGGATGGTCCGGCGTGGAAGGGCCGGAACAAGCCTCACCGCGGTGATCGCCGCTGGGTGCAGGGGTGGAGCCCGGAGCAGATTTCTCATCGACTCAAGGTTGATTTCCCCGATGATGAGGCCATGCGGATCAGCCACGAGGCCATCTACCAGGCGATCTACGTCCAAGGCCGCGGCGCTCTCCAGCGAGAGCTTGTCGCGTGCTTGCGCACCGGACGTGCTCTGCTGGCTCCTCGAGCGAGGGCTCGGCGGAAGGCCTGGGCACACGTGACGCCCGAGGTGATGATCAGCGAACGTCCCGCTGAGGTCGAGGACCGGGCCGTTCCCGGGCACTGGGAAGGTGATCTGGTGATCGGCTTGAAACGCTCCGCGATCGGCACGCTCGTCGAGCGCACGACCAGGTTCACGATGCTGATCCATTTGCCACGCGAGGACGGCTACGGCGTCATCCCTCGAACGAAGAACGGACCGGCCCTTGCGGGCTACGGCGCGGTCACCATGAAAGACGCGCTCGCAGCATCGATGACCACGCTCCCCGAGCAGCTGCGCCGATCGTTGACCTGGGACCGGGGAAAGGAGCTCTCGCAGCACGTGGCGTTCAAGGTCGAGACCGGCATCCCGGTCTACTTCGCCGACCCGCAGAGCCCCTGGCAGCGCGGCACGAACGAGAACACCAACGGGCTGCTGCGCCAGTACTTCCCCAAGGGCACCGACCTGTCCCGTTGGAGCGCCGAGGAGATCGAAGCGGTCGCCAACACGATCAACAGCCGGCCCCGCAAGACCCTCGGCTGGAAGACACCAGCCGAGGTCCTCGACGAGCACCTACGCTCGTTCCAACAAGGCGGTGTTGCGACGACCGGTTGAATCCGCTCTGACTGCCGCGGTCCGAGTGCACGATGGTGCCGACGGGACCGCGAAGCCCGATCGCGTTGCGTAGCGCAGCCACCGCGAGCGAGGCCTTCATCCGCGAGTCGATCGAGTAGCCGACGATCCGGTTGGAGAAGGCGTCTTTCACCGCACACAGGTAGAGCTTGCCCTCAGCCGTCGGGTGCTCGGTGATGTCGGTGAGCCACAGCTCGTTCGGTGCGGTGGCGGTGAAGATGCGACGGACCAGGTCATCGTGCACGGCTGGCCCGGGCTTGGCAGCCCTGCCACGTCGCTTCACGAGCACCGAGGCGATCGCGTGCTCGCGACACAGGCGATGCACGCGGTTCTCACTCGCGGTGATGCCGTGTTCTGCGGCGAGCTCATCGGCGATGAACCGATAGCCGAAGGTCGGATCGTCGACGTGGATCTGGCGTGCGGCATCGACGAGGTGCGCGTCTGACGAGTCACGGCTTGAGACCGGGTTCGATCGCCACTTGCGAAACGCCTGGGTGAGAACCCCAACACCCGGCAGGTCACCACGACGGGGATCCCGCCTGCGGCAAGGTCACGGACCAGCGGGTAGTTCATTTTGGGTTAAGGCCCTGGCCGAGGTAGATCGCCGCACGGCGAAGCACCTCGTTCTCCTGCTCGAGGAGCCGGTTGCGCTTCTTGAGCTCGCGGATCTCGGTGGCTTCGGCCTGGGTGATGCCCGGACGAAGGCCGTCCTCGATGTCTTCGAGCTTCAGCCACCGATGCAAACAGGCTTCGGAGACCCCGAAATCCTTGGCGATCTGCGACAGCGGAGCTTCACGTTTGCGGGCGACCGCGACGACGTCACGGCGGAACTCCAAGGGGAACGCTTTGGGCATGGTGACCTTCCTTCCGGCGAGGACGAATCCTCACACATCAAGAGGCAACCAAACTCTGGGCAGTCCCCGCTCGAGGATCCTGTGTGGCAGGTTGGCAGGCTGTCCTGAAACTAATCTCTCGGTCTGCCCGCAAGGGGACCTTCGACCACCGGTCGTCCTTGCTCGGTGTCCTGACCCGATCTAGGACTGCTGGATCGCCGCTTCGCGCGATGCCTTCACGCGCGCGAGGTCGCGCGCGTACGACCGACCGATACTCTTGGAATAGTCGATGCGGTTGCAGAGCCGGTGCGCGAGCACCGCGTTGTCGACCTCGCGGTGCCCGCCCTTCCACTTCGGGCGTGGGAAGTGTTCGTGGGTCGGCATCCAATCCGTGGGTTTGGTGCCGAGTTTCTCAAAGTAGGTCGCGCCGCCCAGCTCCTCGGGGCAGTAGCAGACCGGCATCTTGCAGGCGAGCTGGGTGATGTACCCCTGCTCGGCGGCCGTGACGAGGATCCCCTTGACTCCGAGCCAGCGCAGTTTGACTGCGGTGGCGCGGCCGCGTTCCGGGTCGGGTCTGTCCCGCAGGCGATTCAGGGCGTCGATCAGCGGGCCTCCCTCGGATGCGGTTGTGAGCCTGCCCATCTCCATGGGTTCGCGGTCGCGCATGATTCCCCAGGCGGCGATCTTGCGGAACGGGCTATGCACGACCACGAGACGACCGCGCAGGTCGCCGTCGGTGAGGCCGGCAGCGGCCTTGGTCAACGCGGCGACGAGCTTCATTTCGGCGGCCCACTCCAGGCGTTGCTCCCCTTCGTCCATGTACGCGCCGCCCCACGCAACCTGGCTCATCACCACGATCGGCGAGGACACGAGCAGGTAGTTCAGGGACATGGAGTTGATGCCATGACCCCCGTGAGTCACCGCAACGTAGTCGTCGACAGGGCCGGCGAGTACCTCCTCGAGGTACGGCGCGAACATGTAGGTGTCCATCCTGTCGACCGCGCGCGTGGCGAAGTACCAATCGCCCCGCTGTTCCAGAGCTGGCCTGAGGGCGGCGGGTATCGGTGGCACGGCGAGGCTGGCGCCGGTGAACGTCCGCTTCAGATCGTCGAAGCCGGCCAGAGCGACCGCGCCCTTCTCAACGACTTCATCTACTTGGCCAACGCTTCTTCACGTAGTCGACGGCCTCCGCCAGGTTGAGCTCCTGCGTCGTGCTGTGGACCCGTAGGAAGAACCGTCTGCCGTCCACGTACACCGGTTCGGGACTCGGTTCCGCATCGATCCGACAGATCTCCCGCTCGTCGACGCTTTCGAACCGCACCGCAAGATGCGGCATCGGCTGCGCACCCAGCCGCAGCCGGATCACATCACTCGTGAGCCAGTTCTGGAAGCCGTCCTGGTTGGGCTTCTTCTGCAACGACTTGTAGTCGCGGGCAAGACCTACCGCGCCATCCTCGTCGTGAACCCCGATCAAGAGTGTTCCACCCTTCGCGTTCATGAATCCCGCAAGCGTTCTCAAGACGTCCAGCTCGCTCTGCTTGTCCTTATCGCCCGCGATGTGGCTCCAGCGGGCAGACTCCTTGAATTCGATGAACGAGCCTTCGCCGGCCTCGATCAGCTCGACGGTTGGTCGGAGCACCGTCTCGTTCGCGACCTTGGTCAGCGCCTGCTCGGCCTGAGCCTCAGCGGGCGCCGCGCCCTCCCACAGAACCTCGAACCCACCACGGATGACCTTGGCCATGCCCTTCTGACGCTCGGCCAGGAACGTGTCGTAGTCGAGCGTTTCCCAGCCGTCGGGCAGCGCGTGCCAGTAGAGCATCGGGGCGAGCTCCGCCTTGGAGAATCGACCCGCCATGGATGGCCAGTAGTCCGCCGGATTCTGATCCGAGATCTTCGCGTTGTCGGGCCATTCGACCAGCGCCATGTTGGCGATGCGGTTCGCCTTGGAGTCCGGGATGCCGAGGGTCCTGAGGTAGCCCTTCGGGAACAGATGGTGTCGCTCGATCGCAGCCCGCTTGCCTTTCACCGCCGGGTCGAGCAACTCGAACACCTTGAGTTTCGAGAACAGGACCCGCGCTTCCAGGATGTTCAGCGCTGCGTAGTACGCGAAGAGCGTAGGGCTGAAAGCCGCCGTCGTAGCAAGGGCTCCGGGCAGCGTGATCGTCCAATAGTCCCCTGTCAGGGTTTCCTGGATGATGCTGTCGAGCAACCCGACGAAGGCATCCGCTCCGTCGAGGTCTCTGAGGCGAGCGAGATCTTGCTCCATCACCGATTCGGGCGAGTTGGTGTATCGGCCTGTGATCGAGGCCATGAAGAACCAACGAGCGATCGCGTTGCGCAGCCGAAAGGCATCGACGCCGAAGTCGCGCTTGCCGATGAGATAGAGCGTGTACGTGTAGACGATCCCCGTCTTGGATGTGATGTTGTCGCCGCTGCGATAGCCGGCACGGATCAGCGCCTTCATGAAGTCCTGCCAGTTCTGGACGTCCAGCGCGTACCCCTGCGCCTCCTCCAAGATCGCGAACTGCTTCTCCCGACGCTCCGCACTGAACGCACCCGTCTCGAGATCCTTGCCTCGAAGGATCGAGTAGACGAACTGCAGCCGCGCGCGCCTGAAAGCAAGGGCGACCGACACGCGCAGCATCTGATCGGGGTCGGGTTCGATGAAGTGGTTGTAGGGGCTAGGGCCTGTCGTGGACGGCGATTTCGCGCCTCGGGCGAACTCCTCCAGGGCTCCCCTGCCCTTGTCCCAGAAGACCGACATCAACGTCAGGATGAAGTCCGCTTGACTCAGGAGCGTGCCCGCGCTGTTGATCCGCACGAACACCTCGGCGACCTGCTCTTCATCGACCTCGCTCGACAGCTCGAGCGCGGTGAACGGATAGGACTGCAGGTCGGTGACCTGGTTGATCGCCTCCTCGAGCGTGTCCGCCTCGTCCTCGTCGACATCGCGCCGTTCTCGGAGCTGTTGAAGGAATCGGCGAACGAACTTCGACTGGCTCAGCTCTTCGCTCCAAAGGGCACTGATGTCGGGGATGAACTCGGGGTCTCGTTTGATCGCGGCGTCGGCGACCTCGAACGTTTGATCCGACGGACGGAAGGCGATCTGGATCCGCTCCTGCCGGTAGTCCTCCTTCAGGATCGGCGTCCCGGTGAGGACGGCATAGAGCGACGTGAGGCGCTGCTGGCCGTCGACGATCAGTAGACGGGGGATGAGCTGTTTGGTGTCCTCCCCAACCTGCCGGTACCCCTCGGGCGAGGAAGCTTGCCAGAACAGGAAGTACCCCACGGGAAAGCCTCGATACATCGAGTCGAAAAGGTCGCGCACCTTCGCGTTCTTCCACACGAACGGTCGCTGGATATCGGGCAGACCGATCTCGCCCATCTTGATGCCGTTGATGAGTCCCGAGAGGCTGTAATCGACCTTCTTGAAGAGCGTGGTCTTCACGGCTCGAATCCGACGACCGTGTCGCGGGCCAGCAGAAGTGCGCCGTCGATCTGATTGGCAGACGTGAGGTCGACGAGACGCCAGTCACGCCCACCTTGGGTGATGAAGTCCTCAGGAGCGAGTCCGTGGCCGGCGGGAATCTCGAACCTCAGATGGATGCGATTCGTCCGGAATCCCGCGACGATGACGTTTCGGCCTTTTACACGGAAGCCTTCGTACCGTCGCTTTCCGTTCCTGAGTGGTGACGGCGCCGGCTGAACGTCGGGGCCCAATGCCAGGACACCCTCGCGGAACCGCGCGTACACGGGTCGCAGATAGTCGACCACCGAGTCGAGGATGTCGTCGGGTCCCACGGATGGACGGGCGGCTTCTCCCGCGCCTTCGGAGGCGACTTCAGTGCGATCTGTGTCGGACGCGAAGGTCGCACGGACCACGACCCCCGTGGTCGCGCCCTCGTTGCCTGCGATCTCCTCGACCTCGACGAGCGATCCCAGGTCCATGCCAGCGGCCGCTGCGATCGTGCGCGCCTTGGCTTCGGCGTGCGCAAGGGCGCGGTCCCATGCATCGCGCCCAGGGGTATCGATAGTCTCGTCGTCCACGAGGAGGGTGGACCCGAAGGCCGTTATGCGCTGGGTCTGTTCGGGCATCGTGGTGAATCTTAACGTTGGCGATGCCGTCGGAGGCTGAAGGTGCGGGGCGCCTCCGCGGCGCGCGAGGCCGCTCATCTCGCCTCCTCCTCAAGGAACCGAAGCCATGCATCGCGGAATCGATGTCGCAACTCCTCGCGGCGGGGCCCGCGATCTCCTCAACGAGGATCTGCGAGCTTCGAGGATCGTTCGAATTGGACTCGAGATCGTCTCGCGTAGGCGAGGTTCGTGCGCTGGAATCCGATCCGCGGACCTTGGCTAGATCCGGGCACGCCGTCCTAACTCGTGCGCGCGGGCGTCTGACCCTGACTGTATTCTCGCGCTACAGCTGCGAAGGGCCGCCTCTTGGACGTATTCGAACTGCGCAGGAAGCTTGTCGAAGACTACGGGCAGTACGCCACTAGCTTCGTCAACATCGCTGATGACAGGATCCGCGAACACGTCGATGAGGAACTCCGCGGCGGGCTCCTCTGGCCCGAGCCCCTGATCCAGCTGAACCCCGCCTTCGAATCGGGGGGCACCGTCGATCAACTGGTCGGTCGTGGACTCTTGCATGCGGAGTGCGAGCGCATCTTCCGCGCCAAGTCGCTCCTCCCCGATTGGCGGATTGACGATCGGGGACCTCTCCGGCTCCACAAGCACCAGACCGATGCGATCGAGGCGGCGAACGCCGGCGCCAATTACGTCCTCACCACGGGCACGGGGTCGGGGAAGAGCCTGACGTACATCGTCCCGATCGTTGACCGCGTGCTGCGGAGCGGCTCGGGAAAGGGCATCAAAGCGATCATCGTCTACCCGATGAACGCGCTGGCGAACAGTCAGATCGGTGAGCTCGGCAAGTACATCAACCTCGGCTACCCGGACCGCAAGGGCCCGGTCACCTTCGCGCGCTACACGGGTCAGGAGTCCGACGAGGAGCGCCTCGCGATCATGGCGAACCCGCCGGACATCCTCATCACCAACTACGTGATGATGGAACTGATCCTCACCCGGCCGATGGAGAAGAAGTTGACGTCGGCCGCGAAGGACCTGAAGTTCCTCGTGTTCGACGAGCTTCACACCTACCGGGGTCGCCAAGGCGCCGACGTCGCTCTCCTGGCTCGTCGCATCCGCGACGCATGCGGCGCCGACGGAGTTCAGCACGTCGGAACCTCAGCGACGATGGCGAGCACGGTCGGCACCCTGGATGAACAGCGGGCAGAGGTCGCTCGGGTTGCTTCGCAACTCTTCGGCGCCCCCGTTGCACCCGAGCATGTGATCGGGGAGACCCTGCGCCGAGCGACCAGCGCCGTCAACGTAGAGGACCCCGGCTACCGGGCTTCGCTCGCCAAACGCCTCTCGGGTGACTCGCCGTCTCCTTCCGACTACGCCTCGTTCATCGCCGACCCACTGTCCGTCTGGATCGAGGACGCGATCGGCCTTCGGACCGACACTGATACCGGCAAGCTCGTTCGCCGGAAGCCTCGCGCGATCAACGGTCCCGATGGCGCAGCCACCGAACTAGCAACGATCGCTGGCATCACGCCGCCGGAGGCTGGTCGCACCATCCAGGAGCACCTTCTCGCCGGCTATCGGATCACTGACCCCGACACGGGTTTCCGCGTGTTCGCCTTCAGGCTCCATCAGTTCATCAGCCGCGGCGAGACCGTCTACGCCTCGATCGAGGAGCCGTCGTCGCGATACCTCACGACCGAAGCGCAGCGCTTCGTCCCCGGTGAAAGGTCCAAGATCCTGTTCCCGCTGACGTTCTGCCGGGAGTGCGGCCAGGAGTACTACCCGGTGTGGCTGAACGACATCGCCGGCGAGCGAACGGTCACAGAGCGTGATGTGTTCGAGGTTCAGTCCGAGGGCGGCGTCACGGCCGGATTCCTCTACGTCGACGCCGACGGGAACTCGTGGCCGACCGAGGCGGAGGAGATCGTCAAGCGCCTGCCGGATGACTGGCTGGAGGTACATGAGGGCGCGACCCGCGTGAAGCGAGATGTGACGAAACGCCTCCCGCGTGCGATCCGCGTGTTGCCCGCCGGCAAAGAGGACCAGGACGGCCTCGATCTCTGGTTCGTCCCGGCGCCGTTCCGCTTCTGCCTCGGGTGCGGCGTTGCCTACACGGCCCGCCAGCGCTCGGACTTCGCGAAGCTCGCGACCCTCGGCTCCGGCGGGCGCAGCACGGCGACCACCATCCTGTCCCTGTCGGTCGTGCGCGGTCTCCGCGCCGACGAGAGCCTTGAGGCAAAGGCGCGGAAGCTGCTGAGCTTCACGGACAACCGCCAGGACGCCTCCTTGCAGGCCGGGCACTTCAACGACTTCGTCCAGACGAGCCTCTTGCGCTCCGCCCTCTACACCGCGGCGAAGGCCGCCGGAGATGAGGGGCTGACGCACGAGATGCTCGCCCAACGGGTGTTCGATGCCCTCAGCCTGCCTCCGGTGTACTACGCCTCCGACTCGGAGGTGAGGTACGCGGCGAAGGAAGGGACCGACCGGGCGCTCCGTAGCGTGATCGGCTACCGGCTCTACCGCGATCTGATGCGCGGCTGGCGCATCACCTCCCCGAACCTCGAACAGTGCGGGCTCCTGGAGATCGAATACCGATCTTTGAACGATCTCTGCGCGAACGAGGACGACTGGCAGGGAACCCATCCGGCGCTCTCCCTCGCTGCGACTGAGACGCGCGCGAAGATCGCGAAGGTGCTCCTTGACCATATGCGCCGCGAGCTCGCGATCAAGGTCGACTACCTAAGCGAGCAGACCCAGGAGCAGATCCAGCTGCAGAGCTCGGTCCAACTCATTTCCCCGTGGGCGATCGATGAAGGCGAACGCCTCGAGACCGCCAGCGTGTTGTTCCCCCGGTCGAAGAAGCAAGGCGACTATCGGGGCTTCACCTACCTGTCGGCGCTCAGCGGGTTCGGCCAATACCTCCGTCGCCCGGCGACGCTGCCCCACATGAACGAACGGATGAAGGCGGATGAAACGAGCGAGGTCATCACCGATCTGCTCGCGACGCTCCAGATCGCCGGGCTCGTGGAGCGCGTGGAAGAGCCGAAGGACGCAGACGACGTCCCCGGCTACCAGATCCCCGCATCGGCGATGGTCTGGAAGGCGGGTGACGGTACCACCGGCTTCATCGATCCGATCCGCGTCCCCCGCGCACCTGAGACGGGCCGGCGTACGAACGAGTTCTTCGTACGGTTCTACGGGACGATCGCGGAAGATGCCAAAGGCCTGATCGCGCGGGAGCACACCGCGCAGGTCCCCGCCCAACTCCGGGAGGAACGCGAAGAGGAGTTCCGCGAGGCAAAGCTCCCGGTTCTGTTCTGCTCCCCGACGATGGAGCTCGGCGTCGACATCGCCGAGCTGAACGCGGTCAACATGCGGAACGTCCCGCCGACGCCCGCGAACTACGCGCAGCGGAGCGGTCGCGCTGGACGGAGCGGCCAGCCCGCGCTCGTCTTCACCTACTGCACCACCGGGAGTCCGCACGACCAGTACTACTTCCGTCGTCAGCAAGACATGGTTTCCGGACAGGTCACGCCGCCGAGGATCGACCTCAGCAACGAAGACCTCGTCCGCGCCCACGTCCAGGCTGTTTGGCTCGCCGAGGTTGGAGCGAGCCTGGGGAGCTCGCTCCGCGACGTGCTCGACGTAGAGGGCGAAGACCCCAGTCTCGACCTGTTGCCTAACCTGAAGACGCAGATCGAGTCGGCTCCAGCCAGGACTCATGCCCTAGACCGCGCGGCAGCGGTGCTCGCCTCGATAGGCACCGAACTGTCAGGAGCCCCGTGGTTCGACGACGGCTGGCTCGAGCGGACGATCGATGGAGCCGGCCGGGAGCTGGATCAGGCCGCCGACCGCTGGCGATCCCTCTACCGCTCGGCGAGGGAGCAGCGCGAGAAGCAGAACGGAATCATCGTTGACGCATCGAAGGGTCAGAAGGAGAAGAATGAGGCCAAGCGCCTTCGCCGAGAGGCCGAGTCCCAGCTCGAGTTGCTGACCGCGGAGGTAGCCGGGAGCTCGATCCAGTCGGACTTCTATAGTTACCGCTACTTCGCCAGTGAAGGATTCCTGCCCGGGTACAGCTTCCCGCGCCTGCCGCTCTCGGCATACATCCCCGGCGGGCGCCGCGCACGCGATGACGGCGAGTTCGTGTCCCGGCCGAGGTTCCTCGCGATCAGGGAGTTCGGACCTCGGAGCTTCATCTACCACGAGGGTTCACGCTTCATCATCAACCGGGTCCTCATGCCACCCGATGAGCGCTCGGACGAAGGCGAGGGCCTGGCCACCCGGTCAGTGAAGTGGTGCGTGACTTGCGGATACCTGCACCCGGTCGCCGGCGCGACGGGCCCCGATCTCTGCGAACGCTGCCGGACTCCGCTCGATGCCCCCGTCACGAACCTCTTCCGGCTGCAGAACGTCGCCACGAAGCGCCGCGACCGAATCAGCAGCGACGAAGAAGAGCGGATGCGCCAGGGCTACGACATCCGCACCGGCATCCGGTTCACCCAGCGTCACGGGGCCCCCGACTTCCGCACCGCGACGGTGCGCGCCGACGGCGATTCCATCGCGACGCTAACCTTTGGAGACAGCGCTGAGATCTGGCGGGTGAACATGGGCTGGCGCCGCCAGACGAAGACTGGCAAGCGCGGGTTCGTCCTCGACACGCAGAACGGCTACTGGGCCCGCAATGAAGCGAACGATCTGGACCGAGACGATCCCATGAGCCCGAGCCGGGCCACGGTGATCCCCTACGTCGATGATCGGAAGAACGCGCTGCTCTTCGAGTTCGCCGAGCCGCGGAACGAAGCCACCCTCGCCTCGTTCCAGGCCGCTCTCAAGCGCGCGATCGGCGTGGTCTACGAGCTCGAGGACAACGAGCTCGCGGCTGAGCCGCTCCCCTCGGCCGATAACCGGCGCACGATCTTGTTCTACGAGGCAGCCGAAGGAGGAGCCGGCGTCCTGCGGCGCCTCGCCGACGATCCCGGGCAGCTCGCCCGCGTCGCCGCGGCGGCGCTCGAGATCTGTCACTTCGACACGGCGACCGGAGAGGATCTTCTGCATGCCCCGACGGCCCGTTACGACTGCGAGGCCGCCTGCTACGACTGCCTCATGAGCTACTCCAACCAGCCCGACCACGCCCTGCTCGACCGCAAGGTTCTCCAGGAACTTCTCCAACAGCTGCGTAGGGCTTCCGTCGAGGTCTCGCCCGTTGCCAAGCCCCGGGGGGAGCATCTCGCGGAGCTCAAGAACCTCACCGACTCGGGACTGGAGCGGGACTGGCTCGACTTCGTCTTCGAGGAGGACCTGGCCCTTCCGACATCGGCGCAGATTCTCATCGAGGAGTGTCACGCACGGCCGGATTTTTACTACGACCACCATGGTGCCGCCGTCTTCATCGACGGGCCGCACCACGATGAGACGACCCAGACCAAACTCGACGACGAGAAGCGCCGATGCCTCGAGGACCTGGGTTACACCGTGATCCGATTCGGCTACAACAAGGGCGAGTGGGAATCCGTCCTCCGCCAGTTCCCATCGGTCTTCGGAGTCCAGTCATGAGCTACGCGACGGGGTCGCTCGTCCGCGCGCGCGGCCGCGAGTGGGTGGTTCTTCCCGGCTCGACCGATGACCTGGTCCTGGTCCGTCCGCTCGCTGGGACCGACGATGAGAAGACCGGGATACTCGCCGAGCTCGAGCAGGTCGAACCGGCGACGTTCGATCTGCCGGATCCGGCACTGGCCGGGGATTTCCGATCGAGCCGGCTGCTCCGCGATGCCCTCCGACTGGGGTTCCGCTCGAGCGCGGGCCCGTTCCGATCCTTCGGCGCGATCGCGGTAGAGCCGCGCGCGTATCAGCTCGTGCCGCTGATGATGGCGCTCCGCCAAGAGACGGTCCGCCTGCTGATCGCCGACGACGTCGGCATCGGCAAGACGATCGAGGCGTCCTTGATCGCCAAGGAACTAGTCGCCCAGGGGAGCGCCGAACGCCTCGCGGTCCTTTGCCCCCCGCACCTGGCGGAGCAGTGGCAGTCAGAGCTCAGTGAGAAGTTCCATATCGATGCCGAACTCGTGATGCCGGGCACGGTGCGCCGCCTCGAACGAGGTCTTCCGATGAACCGGTCGATCTTCGAGGCTTACCCCAACGTGATCGTCTCGATCGACTACATCAAGGGCGACAAACGTAAGGCCGACTTCGTCCGAGCGTGCCCCGATGTCGTCATCGTGGACGAGGCACACGGCTGCACCCTCAGCTCAGATCGGGGACGTCAGCAACGGTACGAACTGGTCCGGGCGCTCTCGAAGGACCCGGCCCGCCACCTGATCCTCGTCACCGCAACCCCGCACAGCGGCAAGGCCGACGCCTTCCGCTCCCTCCTCGGACATCTCGATCCTTCGTTCGAGGACCTTCCCGATGACCTCGCCGGACGGGAGAACGAGGCTCGGCGTCGGACGCTGGCCCGCCACCTCGTCCAGCGGCGCCGCGGCGACATCAAGAGCTACCTGGATGAAGACACCCCTTTCCCCGACCGGGACGAAGCCGAGGCTACCTACAAGCTGAACGAGGACTACCGCAAGCTCTTCAACAAGGTCCTCGCCTACGCGCGCGAAACGGTGAGAGACCAAGAGGGCGGTCAGCATCGACAGCGTGTCCGATGGTGGGCTGCTCTTGGCCTCTTGCGAGCGCTTGCTTCAAGCCCGGCCGCAGCCGCCCAGACCCTCCGGAACCGAGCAGTCACGGCAGACACCGCGACCCTCGAAGAAGCCGATGAGGTCGGTCGCCGGAGCGTGCTGGATGTCGATGACGACGAGAGCTTCGAGGGCGTCGACGTCACGCCCGGCGCCGATGTCGACCCGAGCGACGACGAGGACACCAGGGATCGCCGCCGGCTCCAAGAGATGGCGCGCCAGGCCGACGCCCTCCGCGGCGCGAACGACCCGAAGCTCGCAGCGGTGGTCCCTCTCATCAAGGGGATGCTGAAGGACGGCTATCGCCCGATCGTCTTCTGCCGGTTCATCGCCACGGCCGAGTACCTCGCCGAAGAGCTACGCGGGTCACTCGGCAAAGGGGTCGAGGTGGCGGCGGTGACCGGCAAACTCCCGCCGGAGGAGCGCGAGCGCCGAGTCGCCGAGCTAGCCGAACATGAGAAGCGGGTGCTTGTCGCGACCGACTGCCTGTCCGAGGGCATCAACCTTCAGGAGCACTTCGACGCGGTCGCGCACTACGACCTCAGTTGGAATCCAACCCGCCATGAGCAGCGCGAGGGCCGCGTCGACCGTTACGGCCAGCAGCGCACAACGGTGCACGCGCTCACGTTCTACGGACTCGACAACCAGATCGACGGGATCGTTCTTCGCGTCCTCATCCGCAAGAGCAAGAGCATCCGTGAAGGGCTCGGTGTGACCGTCCCGACGCCCCAGGACACCGACTCGGTGATGCAGGCCATCGCCGAAGGACTCCTCCTGCATGAAGACGCCGACGCTGGGGATCAACTCGAGTTGTTCGAAGGATACTTCCGGCCACAAGAAGCGCGGTTCCATGAGGAGTGGGATCGCGCGGCCGAACGCGAGCAGCGATCGCGCACCCTGTTCGCTCAGCACACCCTTGACCCGACCGAGGTGGCCAATGAACTTCGCGCGATCCGCGAGGCGATCGGGAGCAGCACCGACGTAGAGCGGTTCGTTCGTGATGTGCTGAACGCCTCGGGCGCCGTCCTTCACGGCACCACGCCGCTCGCGATCGACCTCGGCGGCGCCTCGAGGTCCCTTCGCGACGCCGTCGGATCCCTCGGGGATCGGTCTGCGTTCCGGGCCAGGTTCGAGCTCCCGATCGATGAAGAAGAGGTCTACCTCACCAGGACATCACCGTTCGTCGAGGGCCTCGCGACCCACGTGCTCGACGCCTCCCTCGACGACCTCCAAGACGGCATCGCCGCGCGGTGCGGCGCGATCCGAACCGGTGACGTCGATCGGCGCACGACCCTGCTGCTGGTTCGACTGCGCTTCGACATCATCACCCGCAAGGGCGCGAAGACCCACACTCAGTTGGCTGAGGATGCCTTGGTCCTTTCCTTCGAGGGTGCTCCCGGATCGGCGACGTGGCTCTCACCTGACGCGGCAGAGGCGTTGCTCTCTGCTGAGCCAACCGGAGCCGTGCCCGATCCTGCTGGCGCGGTCTCGTCCGTGCTTGAGGGATTCGACGGCCTCCGGCCGGCACTGGATGAGGTCGCGCGAGCCCACGGTGTCGAACTCCTCAGCGCACACGAGCGGGTCCGCGAAGCATCGCGAGCTTCCGGCATCACGTACTCGATCGAGCCGAAGCTGCCCGTGGACGTTCTCGGCGTCTACGTCTTCTTGCCGACCCCGAAGGCCTGAGCGTGACCCGCACTGCCTCCCCGTTCACCACTATCCGCTCCGAAGGGGCCTTGCTCCCGCCGGAGCTGCTCGCTCGGATCGCCGATGCGGACAAGGACCTCGGGGGCCTCGCCCCCACCGACTACCACCTCGGGGACAACGAGCGCCTGGGCGAGGCGATCGCCCGCAGTTGGAACCGGCTCGTCGGGGTGTGGGCCTCCTTCGCACCTTCGCTCGATGGCTTCAACCCGAACGATCCCGGCACCGGAGCGACCCGCGAGCGCTGGCTGACCCAGCTGTTCGACGAGCTGAGGTTCGGAAGGCTGCAGGTCGCCAAGGCCCGTGAGATCGAGGGCACCGACTACCCGATCTCCCACGAGTGGGGCGAGGTGCCGATCCACTTGGTGGGGGCCGGCGTCGAACTCGAACGGCGCACGAAGGGGGTCGCCGGCGCCGCGAAGATGAGTCCACACGCACTCGTCCAGGACTACCTGAACCGCACCGAGGCCCTGTGGGGCATCGTCTCGAACGGACGAGAGCTCCGCCTGCTGCGCGACAACGTGTCGTTCACCCGCCAGGCCTACCTCGCGTTTGACCTCGAAGCGATGTTCTCTGGAGAGGTCTACGCGGACTTCGCCCTGCTATGGCTCACCTGTCATGAGTCCCGTCTGGAACCCCAGGACGACAAGATCGAGGACTGCTGGCTGGAACGCTGGACCCAGGTCGCGCAGACCCAAGGCACCCGGGCACTCAACACGCTTCGCCAAGGGGTCGAGAGAGCGATCTCGACGCTGGGGGCCGGGTTCGTCGCCCATCCGGCCAACGCCGCGCTCCGCGAGGACCTGCGCTCGGGCGAGCTCGCCACCGCTGACTACTACCGGGAGCTGCTACGCCTGATCTACCGGTTGATCTTCCTGTTCGTGGCCGAGGACCGGGCGCTGCTCCACCCGGATGGGAGCACCGAGGATGCACGTTCCCGCTATGCGGACTTCTACTCGATGACGCGCATGCGCCGTCTCGCCGAGCGCCTGCGTGGCGGACCCCACCCGGATCTTTGGCAAAGCTTCGTGTTCGTCTGCGCGAGGCTCGCCGACGACGGGGGATGCCCCGAGCTCGGCTTGGGGTTCCTCGGGAGCTCGCTCTTCTCCCCCGGTGCGTGCCCGCACCTGGACGGAGCCGAGCTCGCGAACCGCGAGCTGCTGGGCGCGGTCCGCGCGCTCGCTTTCACCGAGCAGGGACGGGTGCTGCGCCAGATCGACTACCGCAACATGGGCTCGGAAGAGCTCGGCTCGATCTACGAGTCGCTGCTCGAGCTCCATCCTGAGATCCACCATGAGTCGGGGATGTTCACGCTTGCCAACGCCGCCGGCAACGAGCGCAAGACCACCGGCAGCTACTACACGCCCACCTCGCTGATCTCCGCGCTGCTCGATACCGCGCTCGACCCGGTGCTCGACGAGGCCGCGGCCAAGCCCGAGGCAGAGGCCGCGATCTTGGACCTGAAGGTGCTCGACCCGGCGTGTGGGTCGGGGCACTTCCTCGTGGCGGCCGCCCACCGGATCGCCAAGCGCCTCGCGGCTCACCGCACCGATGAACCCGAGCCCTCCCCCGGGGCCTATCGGGCTGCGCTTCGCCAGGTGATCTCGCGCTGCATCTTCGGGGTCGACGTGAACCCGATGGCGACAGAGCTCTGCAAGGTGTCGCTGTGGATGGAAGCGGTCGAGCCCGGAAAGCCCCTGTCGTTCCTGGAGCACCACATCGTGTGCGGCAACTCCTTGCTCGGGACGACGCCGGCCTTGCTCGCCCAAGGGATCCCCGATGAGGCGTTCACCGCCCTCGAGGGGGACGACAAGGAGACGGTGAAGAGCCTCAAGAAGCGGAACAAGGAAGAGCGCAAGGGTCAGGCCAGCCTGTTCGGGGAGGCGGCCCATCCCGACCTCGTCACACCGATCGCCACCCAGGTCGCCGCGCTCGAGCAGGCGCCAGATGACTCGCCTGCGGCCTTGCACGCCAAGCAGCACGCGTGGGACGTGCTCGAGGCATCCGATCAGGTGGCCCACGCGAGGTTCATCGCCGACGCTTGGTGCGCCGCGTTCGTGATTGAGAAGACCCCTGAGGCGCCAGTCCTCACCCAGGGGGTGCTCATGCTGCTGGAGCGCCACCCCGAGGGTGGTGACCCCAAGTTGCACACCGCCGTGCGCGATCTCGCCAACCGCTATCGATTCCTACATCCTCACCTCACTTTTCCACAGGTCTTCCACACACCTGATACTGGCGATGAACCCGAAGACCCGGAACAGGGCTGGTCGGGTGGGTTCGATGTCGTGGTGGGGAATCCGCCCTTCATTGACTCGGAGACGCTTTCGAAGTCACTGCCGGCCCTCCGTCACTTCGCCCCGGTTCGCTTTTCCACGGCAAATGGCAACTGGGATGCCTACGTCCCCTTCATTGAGTTGTCGATCGCTTTCCTCGCGAACGCCGGACATCAAGCGCTTGTTTCACCAATGAAAGTGGTCGCTTCGGACTACTGCGTTGCCCTCCACAAGTTCGTTCTCGCTCGGAGACTCGCTGCTTGTCTCGACTTCAGTGCTCTCGACCTGTTCGAGGACGCCGCTGTCTCTGTGGTTGTCTTGTCGGTCGAGAAGCGACCCGCGGAAGAACACGACGAAGCTGCTTTTACTCGCTATCTCAGCGACGGAACTACGGTCAGACGATGGGTCCGGATCGACAGCCTCCGCAGGCTCCCGCCTGGCTACTGGTGTCTGCCTCTCGCCGCGGACGACGGCGGCCTGATTGAGCTCATTTCGAACCCCACACTCAAGACTGCCGCCTCGCTCTCAGACGGGGCATCAACCGGTGAGGCCTACAAGCTCAAGGAGTTCGTCAGAGAACTCTCGGATATCCCAAAGGGAGCAGCTCATTTTGCTCTCGTGAACACAGGGACGGTCGACCCTCACACCAGCCTGTGGGGAACGCGCGACACGCGGTATCTCAAGGCGTCCTACCGACAACCCGTCGTACTTGAGTCAGACCTGCAACGTTTCCCCCGCCGCCTCATGCAAGCGGAGGCCCGAAAAGTCATCGTCGCTGGGCTGTCGTCTCGCCTAGAAGCTGTTGCTGACAGTGGCAACATGCTTTGCGGCAAGTCGGCAGTACTGGTCATCCCGAACTCTGGGGTGTGCGAGTTTGCTGTTTGTGCGTTCCTCAACTCGGAGATCGCAACGACCCTCTACAAGGCGCTCTTTGGCTATCGCGGGTTCTCGACCACATCTATGGCGGTTGGACCCAGACAACTCGAACTGCTTCCCTCCCCGCCAACGAAGCTGCTCACGCGAGCCGATGCACCCATGACTCTCGACCGCATGGAGTCGACAAGATGGGAACTGTCAACCAACAGAATGGTTCCTTCGACGCTGCTGTCAGCGATCGGGATGTCGCTTGCAGGTGGAGACATGACGGGCGACTTCTCGGAAGAGCTGCGCAAGTTGGCTGACGTCGTCTCGCTGCATGTGCTGACGATTGGGAGTCAGCAGCAATGAACGTTGGTCTCGTCGCCAGAGTCAAGTCCAAGCGCACGCATGCGGCCCTGCGATGGATCTTCATCCGTCGCCGCTTCTGCGGGGCACACTGTTACATCGAACGCCTGGCGCCTTCCGACGACGCCGAGGCATCGGAGGGGAATCGGAACCCGTTCTCCCACGATGCCATCAAGGCGCGCTCGCAATCAAGGAGTGCATACTCGGTGACGCTGTGAGACGGATGCAGACGGTGTCATCGGCTGCGTGAAGTCCAGGCTCGGGAAGGCCTACTGCTTGGCAGGTCGGCCGGGCCTCCGGTCAGGATGCTTCTCTATCCACGCCTCGATTCGCGATCGTTTCCATACACGCCCGGCGGACAGCTCTATCTCGGGAGCGGGGAAGTCTGCGATCGTCTGAACCATCCGGTTGACCCGCTGCCGGGAGACGCCAAGCATCTCCGCTATCTCAGCCACGCCAACGAGGTGATGGGTCATGGGTGAACGATAGCCCGACAGTTGTCGGTGGACAACAATAGGCGTAGAATCTTGCCGACCGACAATAGTTGGCCCCGGCGGTGCGTGAACACCCCGGGGCCTGGCCGAACCTTCCTAAGGAGGTCCGACGAGTGAGAGTACCGCCTGTCGCCGACACGCCGTGTGCCGACAGCTTGCCCCCGCGGGTGCTGTGCGACCGTGTCGTGTCTCACCTGACTGAGCTTGGCGTCATGGCGCCCGTCAGCCTGATCAGGGTCGCCGACCTGATCCGTGGCTTCGCCAGCTACCTTGCGGCCGCTGGAGTCGAGTCGTCCGGCGACATCACCGAGACACATGCGTTGGCCTTCGTTCGATCGCTCACCCGTAGCAAGACCGAGCCGAGTCTCGCCACGATGCACCTTCGGCGCACGGCACTGCGCATCTTCTTCCGGGAAGCCAAGGCCATCCGCGTCATCTCCGCCGACCCCTCGACGAGTATCACCTTGCCCCCGCGTTCCTACCGTGATCTGCGGCCCCTGACGGACGGGGAGATTGAACAGTGCCGCTCGTTCGCCGAGCACATGGAGGACGAAACCCGCTACGCCATCGCGTGGGCACTCGCCGAAGCGACGGCTCGCGTGCCCGAACTCGGAGCGGTTCGGGCGAGGGACCTGGATCTCGGGCGTGGTCGAGTCTGGATCGGTGGATCCACGAATACAGACGCGAGATGGAGCCGGCTCACCGACTGGGGTGCCACTCAGCTTCGAAGCGTCATGATGTCGAAGTCGAAGCCGCCCCCGGATCGCTCCCTGCTCATGCCGGGAACCACGTCTCGTGCATCAGTCTGTGAGTTCGTTGCGTCGACTCTCAGACAAGCGGGTCTCGCGAAGACACCTGGCGTGCGGCCGAACTCGATTCCGGCATGGCGCGGCGTCACGGAACTGGAAAACGGCGCATCGATAGACGAGGTCGCCGTGTTGTTAGGGATGCGCAGTCTCGACCGTGCCGCCACCTTCATCGGTTTCGATTGGGCGACACGGCTGTGAGCGAGAAGCTAACCGCCTCTTCCCTGGAGAAACTGGAGGCAATCCTGAACAACCCTGCCATCTACGAACTGGCGAGCGCGATTCCCGGACCCGCCAAGTCGGGCCGTCGTCGCGACTACCCCACCTTCATGCTCCTGGTGTTCAACTCGCTCTTGTCGGTTTGGCGTAGCGGTCGGCAAGTCGAGGCCGAACTCTCTCACCCGCTCGTGTGGAGGCATATGCGGCGCATCGTTCGGCGTCGGTTCCCCGATGACCCCTCGATGCACCTGCCGCAGCAGCCGATGCGGCGCCACCACTACGTCTATGGACGCGACCGGTACTTGACCGATCCCGCGATCCTGGAGCGCCTCGGAGAGATCCACCGTGAGCTTGCCGCCGGACAGGCCAAAGACGCGGGACTGCTCGACCCCAGTGGTCCCGGCTCCTTCACGCACCCGGATCTCTCCCGCGTTCTGCACGCCGACGGCAAAGTCGTCACTCCCCTGTTCAAGGCCAGGCCGGGGCATTTCCGTGTCGACACAGAGACCGGTGAGATGATCCCCATCCGCTACGAGGCCGACGCAGCTCTTCACTTCGAGGGTGACGGAGAGGCCGCTTGGGGGACCAAGTTCGTCATGGTGGCCACACGCTCGCCGGTTGGCAGGTTCATCCTGGACCTGGACCGGGTGCCTGATCCCGGCTCCGAGGCCGCGGTCGCCGTCTCCTGCTTCGAGCGTCTGGCACCGCATGTTCCGGGAGTCCAGGCGATCGTCTACGACACCGCGCTTCGGGGAGTCCACCACCAGAAGATCCTCAGAGAGCTCGGCATAGTGCCCGTGAACATGGTCGCCGCCGCCGAGACGTTCGGGAGCAAGACCCTCAAGCGCAAGATCAAGCGGCGCGAGAAGATCGTGCATGTCGAGGACAAAGAAGTCAGGCTCCCCGACGGCTCGTCTGTCACGGTCCGGCTCTTCTCCGAGGCGGGTGCGATCGGCATCATGCGCCCGCCCGAGGCGGGCGAGCTCCGGTTCACCCCCCTCGTCCGCAAACGGACCCACCGGATGAAGGCCGAGACCGGTCTGTTCCGTTGGTACAGCGACTTCCGACTCCCCGAGCACCTCGGCGGGGGGCAGGTCACGGTGCGCCTCCACCAGAACGAAGACGACCGCAAGCGCAAGTTCAACCGGACCGAGAACGTCCGTCCGATCCCACCCGCGGATCCCGACTTCCCGCGCCTCTACGGCCGTCGGAACGATTCCGAATCGCTCAACCGCGCCCTCGAAGACACTCTGTTCCTCGGCCGCGCTCACAGCCTCGGATGGCGCCGTCAGCAAGTCGAGATGCTCGGCTGGGCGCTCATGGTGAACGCCATGACGATGGCCCGCCACAGAGCCGCTGAGGATCTCGAAGCGGCCGCCTGACTCGCTCCACCCTCGGCACAACTCGGCAAGGATCAGGGCTGTCCCGAAAGCGCCTTCAGGCCAAGTTGGCGTTACCAACCCAGACCCGCCTCCAGTCGCTACACTCGGACGCGCTGGTGATGACCTCGGTGGCGATTTCTGCCAGGTTTTCCACCGGCCCGGGCCAGGT
>JBBQVZ010000045.1:0-23339 GCA_038211015.1 Actinomycetota bacterium
ACCTGCTCGCCGCGGCGCGATTCGCAGATGTCGAGCACCGTGCCCACGAACTCGGCGGGCGCGATGATCGTGGCGAAGACGATCGGCTCCTCGACCCGGTCGAACGTGCCGGGGACCGGCATCTCCGCCGGGTTGTGCACGACGATCATCTCTTCGCCGCGCACCACGATGAACTCCACGTTCGGCGCGGTCGCGATCAGCTCCAGGTCGAACTCGCGCTCCAAGCGCTCCTTCACGATGTCCATGTGGAGTAGCCCCAGGAACCCGCAGCGGAACCCGAACCCGAGGGCCATGGACGTCTCGGGCTCGAACTGGAGCGCGGCGTCGGAGAGCTTCAGGCGATCGAGCGCCTCACGCAGCTCGGCGTAGTCGCCGCCCTCGGCCGGGAAGAGACCCGACCAGACCATCGGCTTCGGCTCGCGGTAGCCCGGAAGGGGTTCGGTCGCACCACCTTTGCCGGCGAGCGTGATCGTGTCGCCGACCTTCGCGTGGTGGACGTCCTTGAGGCCGGTGACCAGGTAGCCGACCTCGCCGGGACCGAGCGAAGCGACCGGCGTGGCCTCGGGCGCCATGACGCCGGCCTCCTCCGCCTCCGACTCGACGCGCGTGGCCATCAGCCGGATCCGTTCGCGCGACGGCAGCGTGCCATCCTTGATCCGCACGTAGGAGATGACGCCCCGGTAGGGGTCGAACATCGAGTCGAAGATCAGGGCGCGGAGTGGGGCATCGGCGTCGCCGACCGGGGGCGGGACCTGAGCGACGATGGCCGCGAGCAACTCCTTCACGCCCTCCCCGGACTTCGCCGAGATCCGCAGGATGTCGTCGGGGTCGCGGTCCAGCAGGTCGGCGAGCTCCTTCGCGCGCTGATCGGGCTCCGCGGCCGGCAGGTCGATCTTGTTCAGAGCCGGAACGATGACCAGGCCGGCGTCGCGCGCCAGGTGGAAGTTCGCCAGCGTCTGCGCCTCGATCCCCTGGGCGGCGTCGACGAGCAGCACGGCTCCCTCACAGGCCTCGAGGGACCGCGATACCTCGTACGTGAAGTCCACGTGCCCCGGCGTGTCGATCAGGTTCAGCTCGAAGCCGTCGTGGAGCAGGCGGACGGCCTGGGCCTTGATCGTGATGCCCCGTTCGCGCTCCAGGTCCATCTTGTCCAGGTACTGCGCGCGCATGTCGCGGCCCTCGACGGTGTGGGTCAGCTCCAGCAGGCGGTCGGCCAGCGTCGACTTGCCGTGGTCGATGTGCGCCACGATGCAGAAGTTGCGGATGTGGGAGATGTCCGTCACGAGGACTCCATGGTACGGGCACGCAGGCCCCCGACCTGCGCGGAGGCACGTTCAGAGGCTGCTGGTAGCATCGGACGCTCATGGCGAACATCAAGTCCCAGATCAAACGGAACAAGCAGAACGACCGGCGCGCCGAGAAGAACAAGGCCGTGCGGACGGCGCTCAAGACCTCGACGAAGAAGGTGCGCACCGCCGTGGCAGCCGGCGACGCCGAGACCGCGACCGCCCAGGCGCTCGAGACCTCTCGCGCGCTGGACAAGGCGGCCTCGAAGGGCATCGTCCCCAAGCGCACCGCGGCACGCCGCAAGTCCCGGCTGGTGAAAGCCGCGAACAAGGTCACGGCCTCGGCCTCCGCCGAGTAGCTCACGCGATGCTGGCGAGCTCGGTGTTCTATCTGGTGTTCCGGTTCTTCCACATCGTGGCCGGCGTCCTGTGGGTGGGGTCGGCGTTCTTGTTCAGTGCGTTCCTCGGACCCTCCGTCGCCGAAGTGGGTCCGAGCGCGGGCCCCCTGCTGACCGTGATCGTGAAGAAGCGCAAACTTCCGACGGTCATCAAGGCGCTTTCGGGCATCACCGTGCTCGCCGGGTGGATCCTGTGGCTGCGCGACCTGGACCTGTACGGAGGACTCGGTGATTGGGTGAGCTCCAGCTTCGGACTCGTGCTCACGATCGGAGCCGTGCTCGCCACGGTGGCATTCGTGATCGGGATGGTGGGCATCGCCCCCAACGTCGAGCGTCTCGTGGATCTCGGCGGAGAGATCGCCGCCGGAGGCGCACCCCCGACCCCCGAGCAAGCCGCAGAGATGCAGACAACGGCCGCGAAGCTCGAATCGGCCTCCAAGGTCGATCTCGTCCTGCTGTTGCTTGCGGTGACCGCCATGGCGACCGCTCGATACTGGTAGCGGGCCCGAGCCGCTCAGGGTTCAGCTCGCGGCGATGGTCGTGACCAGCGTGGGCATGACCACGTCGGCGCTTGCGCCCGACTTCATCGCGCGATCCGCCTCGACCAAGCGTTCGTGCAGGTTGATGAGCTGCCCCATCGAGTAGTTCCTGGCCTGCTGCTGGTACCGCCGCGCCTGCCAGTCGAACCGCAGGCCGGCCGCGCGCGCCAGCTCCGCCGGGGGCATCCGGTCGGGCAGCGCCCGAACCTTCATCAGGTCGCGCAGCCGGCTCGCGATGCCGCCGAGAACCATCAGCGCGTCGTCGCGACCCTCCTCGAGCGAACGCCACGAGCGGATCGCTCCCGGGAGGTCCTTGGCGAACGCTCGGTCGCAGAGGTCCCACACCTTCTGCTCGCCGAGCCCACGGAACTGCTGCGCGACGATCTGCGGGGTGACCCGCTGGCCGGTGAACGCGGACCCGAGCTGTCGGAGCGCGGCGACGAGCTGTCCCGGCTCCTCCCCGAGGACCTCCACCAACGCATGGACAGCCGGAGGCGTCACATCGAGCCCGTCGCGCTTGGCACGTTGCATCAGCCACGGCTCCAGGTCCTTGCGGGCGATCTTCACCTCGAGCACCTGCCCGATGGGTTTGACCAGCTTATCCAGTGCAGCCGGGACCTTCGCGCGATCTCCCACCTGCGCGCAGATCACGAGCGGCGCGTCGGGATCCGGAGCGGCGAGATAGGCCGCCAGCTCGGCCACGGCCTCCTTGGGCAGGCTCTTGGCATCCGTGATCAGCAGCGCCCGAGGCTCGCCGAAGAGCGAGGGCGTGGCCAGGTCCTGGAGCTCGCTGCCGCGCCATTCGGCCGCGTCGACCTCGGTAGGCTTGCGGTCCCCGAGCAGCTCGAGCGCCCGCTCCCGGAGCAAGAACTCGTCCTCCCCCCACAATAGGGTCACGGACGCGTGCTTCGCGGCGGGGCTCATCGGTCGGATCGTACAGAGATCCCCTGACCCTCGAACGTCACGACGATGTCTCCGTGCTGGTCGGTCCGCCAGATCTGCGCGCCGGTGGCGGAGATCGCCTGCAGGGTCGAAGGAACGGGATGGCCGTAGTCATTCGGCTGGCCCACGCAGATCACCGCGAGCTCGGCATCGACCGCCTGGAAGAACTCCGGGAACGATGTGGCCGCCCCGTGGTGCGGCACCTTCAGCAGCTCTGCGTGCAGCGGCGCATGCTCGTCCAACAAGACCTGTTGCGCCGGCTCCTCCGGCTCGCCCCCGAACAGCAGCGTGTGCTCGCCGTAGCGCAGGAGGATCACCAACGAGTCGTTGTTCGCGTCGGAGTCTGTGTCCATCCAGCACCGATCGGGTGACAGCACATCCAAGCGGAGGTCGCCGACGGTGATGGAGTCGCCGGCGCGGGGAAAGCGGACCGGCACTTGCTCGTCGGCGATCGCGACGTCGAGGTCGGCCTGGATCGCGGACGTGTCGGGGCATCCCGGCTCCAACACCAATCCGACCGGCACGCGACCCAGCACGTTCGGCAGCCCGATGATGTGGTCGGCGTGGGGGTGCGTGGCCACCATGACGTCCAGGCGCTTGACGCCCAGCGCGGCGAGCTCCGTCGAGACCTGCTCCTCGTCGGGCCCGCCGTCGACGAGCATGTTCACCCCGCTCGGTGACGTCACGAGCGCGGCGTCTCCCTGGCCGACGTCGAAGAACCGCACGACCAGGCCGGAGGGCGGGCCGACACCGAGCGCCGTCGACCAGACGACCAACGGGAACGCCGCGACCGCCAGCACGATCACCGGCCGCGGCGGCCGCCATCGTCGATGCATGGCCCATGCGAGCGCGAGCACCAGCGCGCCGCCGAGGATGAGCACCGACGGACCACCTCCCGACGTGACATGACCCACGGGGGCCTTGGCGAGCCGGTCCCCCACCCACTCGAGATATCGCATCGGGATCAACGCGAGAGCCGCGACCAGGTGGCCGGCCGCGACGGAGGCGAGGCCGATCGCCGCGGCCACGAGTCCCAACAGCAGCGCCGGCGAGACCGCCGGGAACGCCATGAGGTTCGCGCCGATCGTGACGCCCGGGACCTCGTGGAAATGGAACAGCAGGAGCGGCGTCACGCCGAGCTGTGCGGCCAGGGTGGTGCCCGCGGCGAGCGCGACCGGCGCCGGGACGAAGCGCCGGAGCCACTCCCCGATCGGCGACGCGAGCGCAACCATCCCCGCCGTGGCCGTCACCGACAGCTGGAACCCGATCGACCAGACGAGCCACGGGTCCAGGATCAGCAGCACGAGGACGGCCGCAGCCAGGATCGAGCCGGTCGCCCGGGGCCGCCCGATCAGGACACCGACGAGCGCGATCGTCGCCATCACCCCGGCGCGCATCACGGACGGCTCGGCGCCGGTCATCACCACGAAGAAGACGACGGTGCCGACGCTCAGACCGAACCGTGGCCACCGGGTCAGGTGCAACAACGACGCTAGTCCGAGGATCGGGGCAAGCACCATCGCGACGTTCTCGCCCGAGACGACCAGCAGGTGGCCGAGCCCGCTCGCCTGGAAGTCGCGCATCATGCCGGCGTCCAGCCGCGAAGCGTCGCCCAACGCCAGCCCGAGCAGCAACCCGGCCTCTTTCGCCGGGAAGAGCCGCGCGATCGACCTGCCGACGAACGCTCGGAACACCTGTGCCGAACGGATGAACGGACTCGGCGAGGGTCCAACGCGTTCGACGGCGTTGCCGCTCAGCTCGACGACCATGCCCTTGTGCGCGAGCGCGTCCCCGAAGCCGGGATCGTCGGGCCGGCGGATGACGCCCTCCGCCCGGATCACGTCCCCGCGAACCCACGGCGGAGGGTCGTCATCGGCGCTCAACCACAGGGACGCACGCAACGAAGCGGCGCCGCCCGACCACTCCACGCGCGTAGCGTCGAGCGTCGCGTGCCATCCGAACGCACCGGACTCGGGATCGGTGTGGAGCGTTCCGACGACCGTCACGCGTCGGGGCGCGAGCCGAGCGAGCAGGGAACCCTCGAGCCGGGCGGCGTGAACGCCGGACCAACCGGCCCCGAGCAGGACGAGACCGACCATCAGGAGCGTGATCGCGGTGAGCGGTGACCCGCCCACCGTTCGCGGCGCGGCCACGACCGAGATGACCGCGCGCTCCGGTTCCGCCAGCCCGACCGTCTGCAATGGATGACGGTCCGTCATCGTGCGAGGAGCAGCGACCCACGCACCGGCGAGAGCCGCGAGACCGAGTGCCATCCCCATCCACGGATCGGCCCACGGCGGGCGGACCTCCCACGCGAGCAGTCCCGCCCAGAACGCCGCCGCGGCCGCCTGCAGCGCCCAGGCGTTCATACCGTCGCGAAGGGCCGGATCTGCTCGAGGGTTGAGGGCCCGATCCCACTCACGTCGATCAGGTCGTCCACGGTGGTGAACGGCCCGTTCTGGGTGCGGTAGTCGATGATCGCGGCGGCCGTCACCGGCCCGACGCCGGGCAACTCCTCGAGCTCCGTCTCACTCGCGGAGTTGATGTTGATGAGCGCGGTCCCGCCGGACGCCGTCCCGGCATCGGGCCCCGCCCCGCCGGGAACCATCGCGCCAGGCTTGGGGATGACGATCTGCGTGCCGTCGGTGAGCGGCGCCGCGAGGTTCAACGTCGTGAGGTCGGCGCCCTTCCGCGGACCGCCGGCGCGGTTCACCGCGTCGATCACGCGGTCGCCCGACGCGAACTCGTACACGCCGGGCCGGCGCACCCACCCGGCGACGTCGACGATGATCGCCACGGGGCTCGGAGCGAGGGATCCGGTGGCGCCGGCGACGGGTGACACGACCGGGGAGGCGGCATCGGCGGGAGCGGCGATGTCGACGGGGCGCGGCAGCGAACGCATGTACCAGAGACTCGCCCCGAGCAGAGTCGCCACGACGACGATCACGAGCCCGGCGAGCTCACCTCGTGAGAGCTGATCGAGCCGTTCCCGGATCGACATGCGCGCGACGCTAACGCCGCAGACATCGGCCTTCCGTGACCGGAGTCACACCCGACCGGGAGTCAGCGCTGCGTGACGAAGTTGACGAGCTTCGGTGCGCGAACGATCTCTTTCGCGATCTGGCGTTCGCCGATCGCGCGTTGGGCCGCCTCGGACGCTCGGGCGCGATCCAGGCACACGTCCTCATCCGCGTCGGCGGGCACCTCGATCTTGTCGCGCACCTTGCCGTCGACCTGGACGATCAGCGTCACGGTGTCCTCGGCGGCGAGGGACGGATCATAGCTCGGCCACGACGACACGTGGACCGACGACCCGTTCCCCAGCACCTCCCTCCACAGTTCCTCGGCCGCGTACGGCGCGAACGGGGCGAGCATCTGCGCCAGCGCGCTCGCCGCGCCGAGCGCTCCCGCGCCCGCATCCAGCGCCGCCCGCATCTCGTTCGAGAGCACCTGGAGCTTCGAGATCGCGGTGTTGAACCGGAACCGTTCCATGTCCTCGGTCACGCCCTTGATCGTCCGATGCGTCAGGCCTAACAACACTTCCGGCTCCTCAACGTCGGCTCCTCGAGCCACCGCATCGTCCGTCACCGCGAACACCCGACCCAGCCACGCGGTTACCCCCGGCCGCTTGTTCGGATCCCCGGCGATCAGCTTCCAGTCGATGTCGTCCTCGAACGGCCCGGCGAACAGCATGATCAGGCGCATCGAGTCGGCACCCCATCGTTCGACGATCGGCATCGGCTCGACGACGTTGCCCAAGGTCTTGGACATCGACGCGCCGTCGTAGATCACCTGCCCCTGGTTCATCAGACGCGGGAATGGTTCGGTGAACCCGACCAACCCGAAGTCGTAGAGAGCCTTCGTGAAGAAGCGGCAGTACAACAGGTGCAGGATCGCGTGCTCGACGCCACCGGTGTACTGGTTGGCCGGCATCCAACGATCGACGTCCTCGCGCCGGAACGGCCCGCCCTCGAACCCCGGCGAGCAGTACCGGAAGAAGTACCAGGAGGAGTCGACGAACGTGTCCATGGTGTCGGTGTCGCGCCGCGCGTCGCCGCCGCACGTCGGACAGGCGACCTTCGACCACGAAGGATGACGCGCGAGCGGCGACTCTCCGCCCGGCTGGAAGTCGACGTCGTCGGGCAGCAGGACCGGCAGCTCCTCGTCGGGAACCGCCACCTCGCCGCACGTCTCGCAGTGCACGATGGGGATCGGCGCGCCCCAGTAGCGTTGGCGGCTGAGCAACCAGTCGCGAAGCCGGAACGTGATGGCAGGCTCGCCCCTGCCCTCCTCGCGGAGCCAGGTTGCGACCTTCGCGATCGATGCGGGCGTCGGCTCACCGTCGAACGGACCCGAGTTCACCATGACACCCTCGCCCGGATAGGCCTCGGTCATCGCGTCGGGATCCAGGGCGTCCCCCTCCGGCTGGATCACCGCGCGGATCGGCAGGCCGTGCTCCCGGGCGAACCCGAAGTCCCGCTCGTCGTGGGCGGGCACCGCCATGATCGCGCCGGTGCCGTACTCCATCAGCACGTAGGGTGCGACGAAGCACGGGATCCGCTCGCCGTTCACCGGGTTGACGGCGTGCACGCCGAGGGCGACGCCTTCCTTGGTGTCCGCCTGCTCCCGGAACGTGAGCGGCGTGTTCCGGACCCTCTGGATCAGCGGCTCGATGTCGTTCCATGTGCCGCCCAGCTGCGCCAGCTGCTTCACCAGCGGATGCTCAACGGCGAACACGAAGAACGTGACACCCCACAGCGTGTCCGGGCGCGTCGTGAAGATCTCGACCGTATCGCCGGTCTCCTCGATCGTGAACGTGACCCGCGCGCCCTCGCTCCGCCCGATCCAGTTGCGCTGCATCGTCAGCACGCGCTCGGGCCATGCCTCGAGGGTCTCCATATCGTCCAACAGCCGCTGCGCGTAGTCCGTGATCTTGAAGAACCACTGGGTCAGGTCGCGACGTTCCACCATCGTGCCGCATCGCTCACACGCCCCGGCGATCACCTGTTCGTTCGCCAGGACCGTCTGGTCGTGCGGGCACCAGTTGACCGGCGCGTTCTTCCGATACGCCAGTCCCCGCTCGAAGAACCGCAGGAACAGCCACTGGGTCCACCGGTAGTACTCGGGGTCGCACGTCCGCAGCATCCGGGACCAGTCGAACGACATACCCATCCGTTTGAACGACGCCGCCTGCTGATCGATGTTCGCGTACGTCCATTCCTTGGGATGGATCTGGCGTTTGATCGCCGCGTTCTCGGCGTTCAGTCCGAACGCATCCCACCCGATCGGGTGCATGACGTTGTAGCCCTGGAGCGCGCGGAACCGCGCGACCGCATCGCCCCCGGCGAACGCCTCGGCGTGGCCCATATGCAGATCGCCGGACGGGTAGGAGAACATGTCGAGCGCGTAGAAGCGGGGCCGGGGGTCTTCGGGATCGTCGGAGGCGCGGTAGAGGCCCTCGTCTTCCCACACCCGCTGCCACTTCGGTTCGATCTCTGAGGCGTCGTACCTGCGCATGGTCCGTGCATGGTAACGAACGCCCGCCGCGCCTCGAAGCAGGGCTGCCTCGATGGTTCCTAGCGAACGGGGATCAACGGTGAGCCCTGGGTCAACAGTTCCGTGATCTTCGCGGCGGGAACCGGCCGCGAGAACAGGAACCCTTGACCGATGGGACAGTCGAGGGCTCGGAGGAACGCGAGCTCCTCGGTCGTCTCGACACCTTCGGCGAGCGGCTGCATCCCCAGGTTCTTCGCGAGCTGGACCATCGCCTGGACCATGGTCCCGGCGTCACGGTCGAGGTGCGCGTCGCTCACGAACGAGCGGTCGATCTTCAGGATGTCGATCGGCAGATCCTTCAAACGGCCGAGCGACGAGTAGCCGGTACCGAAGTCGTCGATGGCGATCTGGAACCCCGCGTCGTGGAGTGTCTGCAGGATCTCGCGCGTGCGCTCCGCGTCGGTCATGGCGGTCGATTCGGTGATCTCGATCACGACCTGATGGGGGTCGACGCCGGCCGTCTCCAACGTGAGCAGGATCTCCTCGGGGAAGCGAGCCGACCATAGCTGTCGGGGAGACACGTTGATGGCGGTCTCGACGCAGAGACCTGCTTCCTTCCACTCCTGCATCTGGCGACACATCTCGCCGATCACCCAGTTGCCGATGTTCTCGATCAATCCGATCTCTTCGGCGAGCTGGATGAACTCGAAAGGAGGGATCAGATCGCCGTTCTCCGCCACGCCTCGGATGAGCGCCTCCACAACACGGATGCGCCCATCGGTGAGATCGACGATGGGCTGGTAGTGCAACATCCAGCTCTGTCGCTCGACGGCTCGCCGGAGCTCCGTGGCGAGTCGCAGTCTGCGCATCGGGTCTTCCTGCTCGGTCGAGAACACGACCGTCCCGCCGGGACCGATCGCCTTCGAGCGATACATCGCCACGTCAGCGTGGCTCAGGAGCGACTTCCCGTCCGTCGCGTCGCGCGGGAACACACCGATGCCGAGCGATGCGCTCATGGTGAAGTCGACCCCTTCCACGGTGAACGGCTCCTTGAAGAGGTCGTGCACGAGCCGGGCGCGCTCCTCGATGGCACGCAGCGCGGTCTCGGGGCCGGGCGATGTCATGGGCTCGCCGGCCGGGTCGCTCACCAGCATCAGGAACTCGTCGCCGCTCTGGCGCGCCACCAGGTCGGTGCCTCGCTTGAGGGTCTGGAGGCGATCGGCGAGCTGGACGAGCAGATGATCGCCGGCCACATGCCCCAGGCTGTCATTCACGAGCTTGAAGTTATCCAGGTCCAGGAGGATGACCCCGACCGCCCGATCGAGGTCGCGGGCTCGGTCGATCGACGCCTCGAGCCATTCCATGAAGCGAGGGCGGTTGGCCAGGCCCGTGAGCTCGTCGTGGTACGCGAGGTAGGCGAGCCGCTCCTCGGCTTGTTTGCGTTCCGTGATGTTCTCGATCATCGCGATCGAGTACTGCGGGTTGCCCGCGGCGTCGCGCTGGAGCGTCGCCGCGACGTGACCCCACACGAGCCGCCCGTCCTTGTGGACGAAGCGCTTCTCCTGCTCGTACGTGTCACGGGTGCCGGCCATCATCTCCCGGAACAGGTCGTCGTTCCTCGTCAGGTCGGCAGGACGCCTGCCGTTGGGCAGCGTCTCCACCTGAAGCTCCTCCGATGTGTAGCCGAACATCTGCACGAATGCGGGATTCGCATCGAGGATCCCGCCCTCCGGAGATATCAACGTGATGCCGACGGCGGCGCCTTGGTAGATCGTCTCGAATCGAGCGAGCGCCTCGACCTGCTGGCGTTTCGACTCGAATTCGGCTGCATGGCTGATGGCTGAGGAGAGGACCGCCGAGAGGAGCTCCAACGTGTCGACGTCCTCTCGGGTGAAGGCGTGCGGCTCCCGCGAGACGACGATCAGCTGGCCGATCGTCTCGTCGCGGTGGCGGAGCTGAACGGCGACGACGGAGCGCACCCCCAGCTCCCGTGCCAGCGCGCCCGAACGCGGATCCGTCTGCGCGTCTCCAAGGATGGCCGATCGGTCGGGAGGGTGCACCCAACCCGGAAGCTCGCCCTCGATCGCGATGCGGGTGTCGACCTTCTCGTGCAGGAAACCGGTGGCGACCCGGATCACGAGATCCTCGCCGTCGAGGATGAGGATGGTCGCGCCCTCGGCGCGGGTGAGCTCCTGGGTGCGCTCGCAGATCGATCGCATGACCGCGTCGACGTCCAGATCGGTCGCCGCGATGTCTCGCTGGGTCTCGATGATCGAGCCCAGGCGCTCGTTGCGCGACGCCTGCCTCTCATCGGCAAGCGTGCGCGCCGTGATGTCGAGGATCACACCCTGGATGACCCATGGATCCCCGTGCTCGTCGTGGATCGGGTACGCCACCTCCAAGACCCACTTGACCGTGCCGTCCTCGTGCACCATCCGGTACTCGTGCGTCAGCGGGACGTCTCGGATGTGCGAGTCCGTGTACGCGCCCCACGTCCGGTCGAAGTCGTCCGGATGGATGTGTTTCGACCAGCAGGTCGGGTCGGCGATCCAGGCCGCGGGCTCGATCCCCAACAGATCGCGCACCTGTGGGCTCACGAAGATGCTGCTGAGGGCGGTGTCTACCGGATCCAGGTAGACGACGGCCGGGATCTGCTCCGCGGTCGTCTTCATCGCGTCCCGCACATCCACAGGGTCAAACCCCTTCCGGAGCAGCCATCGTCAGCGGCCCTCGTCGACTTGATGCCTGATGCATCATAAGGCAACCCTTTGCTTCTCAACGTTGTTTGGCCGAACAGGCCGAACTGCGACTGAACGCTCAATGGGCCGATCCGAGCGGGGCGATCGGCCCGGGCCCGCGGCCGACCATCTCCTCGATCATCTCGGGTGGAACCGGGCGGGAGAACAGGTATCCCTGCCCGAGGGGACAGTTGAGAGCGCGCAAGAACGCCAACTCCTCCACCGTTTCGACGCCCTCGGCGAGCGGCGTCATCCCCAGGTTCTTCGCCAGCTGCACCATGGCCTGCACCATCGTGCCGGCGTCATGGTTCATGTGCGCATCGCTCACGAATGACCGATCGATCTTCAAGATGTCGATCGGCAGGTCCTTCAGACGGGCGAGCGACGAGTACCCGGTCCCGAAGTCGTCGATGGCGATCAGGAAGCCCGCATCGTGAAGCGTCTGCAGGATCTCCCTCGTCCGCTCCGGATCCGTCATGGCCGTCGACTCGGTGATCTCGACGACGACCTGATGGGGATCGAGCTGCATATCCCGGACCCGACCGAGCAACTTCTCCAGGAACTTGGCCGACCAGAGCTGCCGTGGTGAGACGTTGAATCCCACCGTGAGATTGATACCCGCGTCATTCCACGCACGGAGCTGACGGCACATCTCGTTCATCACCCAGTCGCCGATGGGCTCGATCAGCCCGATCTCCTCGGCCAGCGGGATGAACTCGAGAGGCGGGATCAGGTCGCCGCTCTCGGTCAGGCCACGGATCAACGCCTCGACCCCTTGGAGGGAACCGTCGACCATGTCGACGACCGGCTGGTAATGCAGTACCCAGCTCTGACGCTCGACGGCCTGCCGAAGCTGTGTGGTGAGACGCAGCCGCAGCATAGGGTCTTCCTCGGCAAGAGCGAACGCGATCGTTCCTCCCGGACCCGCCTTCTTCGATCGGTACATCGCGACGTCGGCGTTGCTCAGGAGCGAAGTCGCGTCGTCGGCGTCGCGAGGGAAGATGCTGATGCCGACCGATGCCGTCACGTACACCTCGGCCCCGTCGGGGGTGAACGGCTCGCGGAAGACGTCGTGCACCCGGCTCGCCACCGCCTCGGCCGCGAGCAGCGCGGGATCGGCCCCGGGCATCGCCCCAGGACCGGCGTCCAGGTCCGAGAGCAGCAGGAGGAACTCGTCGCCGCTCTGACGGGCCACGAGGTCGGTCTCGCGTGTGAGCGCACTCAGCCGGCCGGCCAGCTCGATCAACATCTCGTCGCCCGCCTTGTGACCCAAGCTGTCGTTCACCAGCTTGAAGTTATCGAGGTCGAGGAACAGGATGCCGACAGCGTCGCCCTGCCGCCGCGCTCGGGCCAGCGCCGCTTCGAGCACGTCCTGGAACCTGGGTCGGTTCGCCAGCCCCGTGAGCTTGTCGTGGTAGGCGAGATAGGCGATCTGCTCCTCAGCCAGCTTGCGCTGGGTGACGTTCTCGACCATCGAGATGGAGTACTTCGGCACGCCGTCGGCGCCCCGATGCAGCGCAGCCGCGACCTGGCCCCACACGACCTGGCCGTCCTTGCGGAGGAACCGCTTCTCGAGCCGATAGGAGTCGCGGCGCCCGGCCATCATCTCCCCGAACAACGCCTCGTTCTCTTCGATGTCGTCCGGGTGCGTGTAGTCGCGAAGGAACATCGTCGCCAGCTCATTCTCGGTGTAGCCGAACATCTCCTCGAACGCTGCATTCGCTGCGATGCTGTGGCCTTCGGGCGACAGCAACGTGATGCCGATGGCCGCTTCCTCATACATCGTCTGGAATCGGGCCAGCGCGTCGACCTGCTGTCGCTTCGATTCGAACCCGGCGGCGTGGCTCAGCGCGGACGAGAGCACGACCGAGAGGAGCTCCAACGTTTCGAGATCTCCTTCGATGAAGGCGTCCGGCTTCGTTGAGATGACGATCAGCTGACCGGCCTTCTCGTCCCGGTGTCGGAGCTGGACGGCGGCGACGGAGCGCATCCCCAGCTCCCGAGCGAGCGGACCCGCCCGGGGGTCCGTCAGCGCGTCACCCAGGATCGCCGACTCGTCGTGTCGGTACCACCAACCGGGAAGCGAGTCCTCGATCGAGACCCGGGTCCCGACCGTGTCGACCATGAGGCCCGTGCCCGCGCGGATCACGAGATGGTCGCCGTCGAGCGTGAGGAAGGTCGCACCGTCGGCGTGGGTGAGTGCCTGTGTGCGCTCGCAGATCTGCTGCATGACCGCGTCGATGCCCAGATCGTCGGCCGCGATGTCTCGCTGGATCTCGATGATCGACGCCAGGCGCTCGTTCCGCGCGGCCTGCACCTCCTCGGCAACCTTGCGATCCGTGATGTCGAAGATGACCCCCTGGATCATCCATGGGTCGCCATGCTCGTCGTGGATCGGGCGCGCCAGCTCCAGGACCCACTTGACCGTGCCGTCCTTGTGCACCATCCGGTACTCGTGGCTCATCGGGACATCGTGCGAGTACGAGTACATGTAGTCGTCCCACGCGCGGACGAAGTCGTCCGGATGCACGTGATTGGACCAACAGTATGGGTCCGCGATCCAATCCTCAGGCTCGACCCCGAGGAGGTCGCGCACCTGCGGGCTCACGAAGATGCTGTCACGAGCCTCGTCCACCGGGTCCAGGTAGACGACGCCCGGGATCTGCTCCACGAGCGCCACGTATTTCGCCTCGGCCTCGAAACGGGCATCCCGACGGGCCGCCAGGTCGCCGGCAACCCTCGCTGCACCTTGCGCGTCCACGTTTTCCAGCCTCTTCCGGGGCAGTCATCATCGGAATCATGGGAAATAGATGCCCCACAAGACAACGGCATAAGCACGAACGTCCTTGAATCACCCGATCGGCGGAGGCTGCTCCACCAGGCCGCCTTTACGGCGCACCAGCTCGGGGATCTCGGTTGGAGGAACCGGGTAGGCGAAATGGAAGCCTTGCGCCAACCGGCAACCGTTGGCCCGAAGGAACTCGTACTCGCCGTACGTCTCGATCCCCTCCGCGAGCGGGACCATGCCCAGGCTCTGCGCCAGCTGGATCATGGCGCGGACCATCCCAGCCAGATCGCGGTCGTACTCCACGTGCCGGACGAACGCCTGGTCGATCTTGAGGACGTCGACGGGCATGTGCTTCAGCCGCGCCAGCGACGAGTAGCCGGTGCCGAAGTCGTCGATCGCCAGTGTGAAGCCCCACGCATGCAACTCGGTCAAGAGACGTTGCGTCCGGTCGGGATCGGCCATCGCTGTGGACTCGGTGATCTCGATCGTCACGTCCTCCGGCTCGACGTCGTACATCGCGAGCTTGGCGAGCAGCTTCTCGGCCAGATGCGCGGTCCACATCTGTCTCGGGGACAGGTTGTAGCTGATGGCGACCCGGACACCTTGGGCTCGCCACTCCGCGTGTTGTCGTGCCAGCTCCTCCAAGACCCAGTCGCCGATCGCCTGGATCAGCCCCATCTCCTCAGCGAGCGGGATGAACTCTCCCGGCGCCACCAGCCCGCCGTTCGGCTGCAGCCATCGCACGAGCGCTTCCACTGAATGCACGCTCCCGTCGCCCAGATCGATGATCGGTTGGTAGTGCAGGACCCAATTCCTGTCGGCGACGGCTTGACGTAACCGCGTGGAGAATGAGAGACGGTGCACGGGGTCGTCGTCGCTGGAGGCGTAGACCACGTAGCCCCCCCGCTCGAACTCCTTCGACCGGTACATCGCGGCGTCGGCGTTGCGCAGGAGCGTTTCGGCGTCGCTCGCGTCTTGTGGGTAGAGGCTGATGCCGATCGAGGCCGAGACGAAGAACTCGCTCCCTCCCAGGTCGAACGGCTGCTCGAGCGCTTCACGCACGCGCGAGGCGACCGACTCGGCGATGAGCAGTCCCGAATCCGGGCCGCCCCCGATCGCGCCGGCCCCCCTATCGAGGTCGGCCAACAGGAGCAGGAACTCGTCACCGCTCAGACGCGCGACGAGGTCGGTCTCACGCGTGCAGACCCGGAGGCGGTCGGCCAACTGGATCAGCAGCTGGTCTCCCGCGTGGTGTCCCAAGGAGTCGTTCACGAGCTTGAAATTGTCGAGGTCCAGGAAGAGCACCCCCACGCCCAGATCGGATCGGCGGGCTCGCGCCAGCGCGCTCTCGAGCATCTCCTCGAACAGCGTGCGGTTCGGCAGACCGGTGAGCTTGTCGTGGTACGCGAGGAACGCGATCTCCTCTTCGGCGAACTTGCGTTCCGTGATGTCGAAGATGACGCCCTGGATCAACCACGGTTCCCCGTCCTCATCGCTGATCGGGAAGGCCTGCTCCATCACCCACTTGATCGATCCGTCCATGTGGAGCATCCGGTACTCGTGGTTCAGTGGCACGTGCGTCTGGTAGGCGTGCTCGTACTCCAGCCAGACGCGGTCGATGTCTTCCGGGTGGACGTGGTTCCGCCAACAGAACGGATCCTCCAACCACTGGGCGGGCTGGATACCCAGGAGATCCGTCACCTGCGGGCTGACGTAGATGCTGTCCTGGTTCTCATCGACCGGGTCCAGGTACACGACGGCCGGGATCTGCTCCACCAACGTCCGGTACTTGGCCTCCGCCTCGAAGCGGGCCTCGCGGCCGGCCTGGAGCTCGGTCATGTCGCGGAGCGTGACGACCAGGAACCGCTCGGGACCCTCGATCGAGCCGACATGCACCTCGACGGGGATCTCGCGACCCTCGTTATCGATGCACACGGTTTCCAAGCAGGTGCCGAGCTGTCGGTCACGGACGTCGCTCGCGAGCAACAGCTCGACCGGCTTGCCCAATAGGTCCGCTCGAGGGAAGCCGGTCAGCGTCTCCACGTGGCGGTTCGCGAACACGATCCGGCCGTCGGCATGGGCCACCACCAGGCACTCCGGGGTCGCTTCCAGCAACGAGCCGGGCTCGATCAGTCCGGCGAGCCGGACGAGCGCCGCATCCTCGGCGCGCCCGATCTCCTCGATCTCAGATGACATGCCTGCCGACACCTCTCCGTAGAGACTTCAACAAGACATCGGTCGGCACAGCCGGGCACCTAAGCCGGATGGCCCGCGGATCGTGAACGACGAACCTGGGAGCAACCTCGTCGAACCGTTCGAGCCGGCCCGGGCTAGGCGGAGGGCGTGCGCTCCTCCATGCCCCACGGCGAGCCGTAGTCGTTCAACAGGTCCAGGAACGGCTGCGGCTCGAAGGCCTCGGGACCGAGCACGCCGGCGCCCGACCACGTGCCGTTCGCGATCAGCTCGAGCGCGATGACGGGGTTGATGGCCGTCTGCCACACGACCGCCTGCGCGCCATCCCGCGCCCACGTCTCTTCGGTGTCCACCACGTGGTACAGGTAGACCTCGCGCGGATGGCCGTTTGTGCCGGTGCCCGTGACCCACGTGCCGGCGCACGTCTTGCCGATCATGCGGTCGCCGAGCTGCGCCGGGTCCGGCAGGCACGCGGCCACCACATCTCGAGGTGAGACCTCTCCCCCGCGCACGCGCACCGGCGCGGTCCCGTCCAAACCCAGCTTGTGGAGCGTTCGGAGCACATCGATCGTGTCGTCACTGAGCCCGTACTTGAACGTGACCCGGTTGCAGTCGATCCACCGCGGAACGAGCAGGACCTCCTCGTGCTCGACGTTGACGCACTCGACCGGACCGATCCCATCGGGGAACTCGAACATCTCCGGTTCGCTGAACGGCTCGGTGGTGAACCAGCCACGCCCCTTCTCCCAGATCACCGGCGGGTTCAGGCACTCCTCGATCGTCGTCCAGATGGAGAACGTCGGCGCGAACAGGTACCCCTCTATCACGATGTTCGCGCCGTCGCGGATCCCGACCTCGTCGATCTCGCTGAACAGCACGTCGGCGGCGTACCGCGCGAACACGTCCGCGGCACCGGGCTCGACGCCCACACCGACGAGCGCGAGCTGTCCGCGGTTCTCCCAGACATCGGCGATCGCGAACTGATCGTCGCCGAGCTTCTTGCCCGTCTGCTGGTGTGGCTCATCCGGGTGCGCCTCGGAGAGCGACATCGCCATGTCCAGGTAGGTGGCTCCGACCTCGAGCGCGCCGTTGAAGATCGGCATCACGAACCGCGGGTCGGCGGCGTTCAGGATGGCATCGCAGTCGTTGGCACGGGCGCAGTCGGCGATCTGCGTGACGTCGGTAGCGTCGATCGCGGCGGCGGAGAACTTCCCGCCCGGGTCGTAGCGATCCACGATCGACCGGGCCTTTGCCTCCTCGATGTCGGCGAACACGATGTGCTCGTAGAAGTCGCGGCGCGCCGCGATCGGGGCGAACGCGGACCCAACGCCGCCCGCACCGATCACCAGGACCCTCATCGCGGCGGAGTTTAGTCCAGGGGCCGTGTGTTTCCGTCGAACCGGCTACAGTCGAGGTCACATCGAGGGAAGGGGTAGCCCATGGAAGACACGCAGGGAACGCTCACCGACGGGGACATCAAGACGGTCCTTCCGGTCGGAGGTGTCGCGACGAAGCTCGAGACGGATCCCGATGCGACCGACGCCGACGGCACGGACGGCGACACCAAGGACGGCACGGACGGGGACAGCTCGGACGCCGACGGCACGGACGGCACGGACGCCGACGGCACGGACGGCGACACCACAGACGGCACGGACGGGGACAGCTCCACCGCGTCGTGATCTCCCGTATCCCTGAGCCCATCCAGGAGAGCTTCGGGCGCGGGATGGATCCGCTCCGTCGGTGCACCGGAGACCCGGCGGCGTTCCTCGGCCGCACGTGGGGCGCCCGGGCCGCCGTGCACCCGGCGGCGGAGCCACACGGGTTCGAGGATCTGCTGACGCTGGACGACGTCGACCGGATACTCACCACCACGTCGCTCCGGACCCCTGCGTTCCGGCTGGTGAAGGCTGGCGACCAGATCCCCGAGTCTGCGTACACGCGATCCGGTCGCACGGGGTCCAAGCCGGTATCAGGGATGGCGGACGCGGCCAGGATCGCGGAGCTGTTCGACGACGGCGCGACGATCGTGCTTCAGGGATTGCACCGCAACTGGGAGCCCGTCGCGGGGTTCTGTCGCGCGCTCGAGCTGCAGCTCGGGCATCCGTGTCAGGTGAACGCCTACATCACGCCCCCGGGCGCCCAGGGCCTCGCGTTGCATTCCGATCCGCACGACGTGTTCGTGCTGCAGGCGTTCGGCCGCAAGCACTGGGAGGTCCACGCCGCGCCCGCCGAACCGGAGCGCGACCCGCTCGAGGCGGACGTGGGCCCTGGCGACTGCATCTACATGCCGGCGGGAACCCCACACTCCGCGACGACCGGACAGGTGTTGTCCGGCCACCTGACGGTCGGGGTGCACGTGGTCAGATGGCGCGACGTCCTTGCCGACGTGTGGCGGTCCCTCGAGGCCGATACCGCGTTCGACGACGCGCTCCCGGTCGGATGGACCGAAGATCCAGTTGGGTTCGCGAGCGACCTGCGCGCGAGATTGGGAACGCTCGGATCGGCGCTGGACCGCGTCGATGCGGATGAGGTAACCGACGCTCGGATCCGACGGTTCCTCTCGACGCGCGCGCAGTTGCTCCGCGGCGTGCTCGTCCAGGGCCAAGCGATCGATGCCATCGGCCAAGACACCGTGCTCACGCCGCGGCCGGGCTCCGTCTGCGAGCTCCGAGAAGACGGGGATCGGTTGACGCTGCTCCTGGGCGACCGCCGATTGGACATGCCCGGATGGTTGGCGCCCGCGATGCGGTTGGTGGCGTCGTCCGGGCGGTTGGCCGTCCACGACCTGACGCCCGCGCTCGCCGATCCCGGGTCGCGCCTGGTCCTGGCCCGACGTCTGGTGCGCGAGGGACTCCTCCTCGTCGACACTCCACGCCTCGACGGCTGAGGCTGGCCGGCCGCCGTGACCGATCGATCGTTCCGGTGCTCTCATGCGAGCGAGGCGGCAGACGAGCCGCTCTTCGGCACGGCGTCGACCATCACCAACTGGCTCCTGGTCGAACATCCGGGCCCGTGGGGCGAGAAGGCGCTGCACCATGCGCGTCTCCCCGCCGGACTCGGTGACGTGCTCCGGCGGCGCGAGCGCGAGCTGAAGATCAGGATCCTGCTTATCCGCCGACACGGGAGACGAACGGGCGCGCGGCGGTCATGCTTCGCGATCCACACCGGACCCGACCGGCCCTGGATCGAATGGGCGGAACTGGAGGACGTTAGCGACGTGGCGACGCTCGACCTCGAAGCGCTGGGTCACGGCGCGTCCGTCGGGCTGGCGCCGACCGAGGAACCATTGTTCGCGATCTGCACGCACGGCCGACGTGACCCGTGCTGTGCCGAGCGCGGACGGCCCCTCGCATCGGCACTTTCCCACGCGTTCCCGCAGGAGACGTGGGAGTCGACGCACATCGGCGGCGATCGGTTCGCCGGCAACCTGATCGCCTTCCCCCACGGCTTCTACTTCGGCCGCGTCGATCCTTCCATCGCGGTCGAGGTCGCGACCGGATACGTCGAGGGCAGGCTCGATCTCGAGCACCTCCGGGGCCGCTCTTGCAGACCGACGGACGTGCAAGCTGCCGAGCATCATCTGCGAGCGAGTCATGCGCTCGATGGGGTCGACGACGTGGCGGTCACGGATGTCTCTCGCACGGGCGGGGAGACGTTCACCACGTTCCGGACGTCGCTCGGATCGCATCGGGTCGGGGTCCGCCGGGAGCACGGACCCGAGGAGCGGCTCACGTGCCATGGCGAGGTGACGCGACGACCCCCACGGTTCGAGCTGCTGGGGATCGAGGAGCTCTGAGGAGCAGCTCCGGCTATCCTTCGTTCGATCGAGCCAGGTAACGCTCGTACAACCGCGGCAGCTCGAGTCCCGGCCGCTGCCAGTAGCGCTCGTGGTCGATGTCGATCCAAGGATCGCGATCGGGAGGCGGGAGCCGCCTCGCGCCGGCGAACGATCTCACCACGTCGACCGCCGGCTTCGGCGTGCCGTCGGCCCGCCAGAGGCCGAACGAACGCTCGTGGATCGCCTCATCGAGCGGCGGGTGCTCGAACATCTCCCGGTCGTAGTCGGAGTAGCACCAGAGCATGGCGCCGGTGGATCCTGCGTCGCGCAGGCCGGGGAGCACGTGCCCGACGTACTCCGCGGCCTCGGCCTCCTGGACCAGCGGCGAGGCACTCTTCGTCCGCGGATCCTCGCTCATCTGATCGTCGTCGCGATACGTGGGGAGCCCGAACTCCGAGAAGAGCACGTCGGCGCCCCCTCCCAGCCATCGCGTCACGCGCGCCAGGAACGGCACCAGCGCATCGTCGGTCGCGCCTCGCGCCCACCGCGCGTAGATCGGATACCCGTGCATCGTGAGGAAGTCGCACGTGTCCGCGGCTTCACGCGGCCCCAGCCGGCGATCCTCTTCCAGGTCCTCCATGTGGATCCCGATCGTGATCTGAGCGGCGTGGTCGGCCTCGCGGATCGCCGACGTCATACGTGACAACCATCGCCGCGCGAGATCGCGATCGGCGGGAACGACGCAGTTCGAGTTCTCGTTGCCCAGGTCCCACGCCCACAACGCTGCATGTCCCGCGAGCGCCTCCGCGGCCCTGCCCGCCCAGAGCGCTTGGGCCCGCGCGACATCGTCGTCGACGTACCAGTTCCGCAGCCCGTGCTCGACGACCCGCCCGCCCGACACCACCCGGAAACGCGCGTCGCGCTCGATCCCGCCAAGGGCCCAGCCGGGGATCCAGTCGACGCCGCTCATGTGCCCGGTGAACAACGTCGGCATGACGTCCAGGCCGGCGACCCGGGCAAGGTCCGCCACCGTGACCAGACGGCCGAGCATCGAAGTCTCGATGCGGTCCGGCTCCGGCTGGAACGCCTCCCACAACAGGAACACGCGGACAGAGTCGAACCCACCGGCCGCGATCCGCGCGAAGTCCTCGGCGACCTCCCCTTTGTCGAACATCGTCCACCAGCGCATCGCGGTGCGAGCGGGCCAGTAGTTGATGCCGAGCCGGAACGGCTCGGAGGCATCAGCCGCGGCCGTCATGCTCGCGAGCCCCGATCGACGATCCGACGGTAGACCTCGATGTACTCGTCGACCATCCGGGACACGTCGAACCGTCGCTCGACGGAGGCGCGAACGGTGCTCCGGTCGAGCAGCCCCGCCGCCTCGATCGACGCGACCGCCTGATCCTGCGTATCCACCAGGTAGCCGTTCACGCCGTCCTGAACGAGCTCGGGCATCGATCCCCGGCGCGTCGCGATCACGGGCGTGCCACACGCCATCGACTCGATCACGCTGAACCCGAACGGCTCCTCGAAGGAGATCAGGTGCAGGAGGGCGCGCGCGCCTCCCAGCACGGCACCGCGCTCCTCAGGCCCCACGGAGCCGATGAACCGGACGCGGTCCCCGTCGACGTGCGGCTCCACGGATCGCTCGAAGTACTCCCGGTCCTGCACGATCCCGGCGATCGTCAGCGGCAGACCGACCTTTCGGGCCACCTCGATCGCCTCGGCCGTTCCCTTGTGCGGATGGATCCGGCCGAAGAACAGCAGGTAGTCCCCCTGGATCGGCACGAGCGGGAACGTCTCCATGCGGATGCCGTGATGGATCGTGGCCTCGTAGTGGAGCTTCGGGTGCCGGTCGGCGTCGCTGATCGCGACGTAGTGCCCGCGAGCGTCGTATCGCTCGAAGACCGGCACGATCTTCTCCGACGAGAACCCGTGGATGGTGGTGAGGACCGGCGTGTCGACCAGGCCGCTGTACGTGAGCGGAAGGAAGTCGAAGTTGTTGTGGATCAGATCGAACTCGACTGCCCGCTCGAACACCGTGGCGATGTGGAGTCCCTCCCACACCTTCGGGTCGAGGTCCGTGTCCTCCGAGTAGCCCGTGGGGATCGTGCCGACCAACCGCGCGGACGTGACGGAGTCGGCGGCAGCGAACAACGTGACGTCCACGCCGCTATCCACCAACCCCTCCGTGACGAGCGACACGAACTGCTCCCACGGGCCGTAGTGCCGAGGCGGAACCCGCCACGAGATCGGCGCGAGCATCGCCACACGAAGCGTGGTCGTCGTCATGGCGGCACCCGCTCCTCGCTCGCCCCGGCCCGAAGCACCACGCCCGCGCGGGCACCGGTGAACCCACCGTGGTCGACCACCACCGTCCCACCGAGCACCACGTGGATGTTGTTCGTCGGTCCGGCCGCGTCGATCCGGTCCAGGTAGTCCGCGAAGCTCCCCGGGGTGACGTCCACACCGGGGAAGAGGTCGCCCCACGCCTGCGCGACGTACGCGGCGGACGTGTCGTCGAGCGGCGCCACGGAGAACCCGCAATTGCCGACGACCTCGGTCGTCACGCCCTGCAGCAGCTTGAACGGCTGCGGCTCGGCCATCAGCGGGAGCGCGTCGGAATGGGAGTGCGCATCGACGAACCCCGGGGCAACGAACCGCCCGCCAGCGTCGATCGTCCGGTGCGCCGGCCCCATGTCCACGCCGACCGCCACCACGCGATCCGCGTCGATCGCGACATCCGCGCGCAGGCCCGGTGAGCCCAACCCATCGTGGACGACGCCTCCGACGATCCTCAGATCGTGCATCACCGGTGACGCTACCTGAGGCGACGGTCGTTGTTCCGGGTAGGCGCGCGATGCTACGGTATGGGCCTCGCCACACATGTGGCCCGACCGATGAGGAGGTGACCGATGATCGCTGTGACCGTGGTTGTCGTGTCGTGCTCTGGTTCCGGTCGGTTCGCTCCTTCCTGACCTCGACAGACCGCTCCTGGCACGACGGCGTACCCAACCGTGCATGCCAGGAGGTCTACCGATGTCACGCGATCAACGCCGCGGTGCGCGGCGCGACGGTCCGCTCACGTTCCGATGCGGCAACTGCCGCTTGGATGTCTCGAACCGCGCTCCGGGCACCGCGCACCGCAACCACTGCCCCAACTGCCTGTGGAGCCGTC
>JBBQVZ010000046.1:0-22485 GCA_038211015.1 Actinomycetota bacterium
CCTGCTGTCCGACACATTCCTGTCGAACTCGTCGGAGCCGTGGCTGATCCCCGACGTCGACTCGCTCCCCACGATCGAGCCGCGGTTCGCGACCGCTCCCTCGAACGGCGACGGGTTCATGCCGTACGAGCGCGACGAGAACCTGGCGCGCCCGTGGGCCACGCCGGGAACCCCGGGCTTGGTGCACCGCATCGGCGGCCTGGAGCGCGAGGACGGGACCGGCAACATCAGCTACGACCCGCTGAACCACGAGCGGATGACCGACCTGCGTGCGGCGAAGATCGCCGGCATCGCGAACGACATCCCGCCGCTCGAGGTCGACGACCCCGACGGCGACGCCGAGGTCTTGATCCTGGCGTGGGGTTCGTCGCTCGGGACCGTGCGTGCGGCCGCCCGACGCGTCCGAGCCGACGGGCACAAGGTCGCCGCGGCACACCTGCGTCATCTCAACCCGTTCCCGTCGAACACCGGGGACGTCGTAACGTCCTATCGGAAGGTGTTGATCCCGGAGATGAACTCCGGCCAGCTGTCCATGCTGATCCGAGCGAGGTTCCTCGTGGATGCCATCAGCTTCACCAAGGTCCAGGGGATCCCGATCGCCGCGGACGACCTGGAGCAGGAGGTCCTGCGGGTGTTGGACCATGAGTGACATCGAGACGGGCGGCGTCCTCGGCACGCTGACCAAGAAGGACTTCACGTCGGACCAGGAGGTCCGCTGGTGTCCCGGGTGCGGCGACTACGCGATCCTGTCGGCCGTCCAGGGGCTGATGCCGGAGCTCGGCGTCGAGCCGCACAAGACGGTCTTCGTTTCGGGGATCGGATGCAGCGGGCGGTTCAGCTACTACATGGACACATACGGGATGCACGGGATCCACGGGCGCGCGCCCGCGCTCGCGACCGGCATCGTCACGGCCAATCCCGAGCTCTCGGTCTGGGTCGTCACCGGCGACGGCGACGGGCTGTCGATCGGCGGCAACCATCTGATCCACGCGCTCCGGCGCAACGTGAACCTCAAGATCTTGCTGTTCAACAACCAGATCTACGGGTTGACGAAGGGCCAGTACTCGCCGACGAGCGAGGAGGGGAAGGTCACGAAATCCTCGCCGTTCGGCTCCGTCGACCATCCGTTCAACCCGATCGCGGTCGCGCTCGGCGCGGAGGCGACGTTCGTGGCCCGCACGCTCGACAACGACCGGCAGCACCTGAGCGACGTCCTGCGGCAGGCCGTCGCGCACCAGGGGACCGCGTTCGTCGAGATCTACCAGAACTGCAACGTGTTCAATGACGGCGCGTTCGACGTGCTCCGCGAGAAGCCGCAGGGCGTGCACAACCAGATCCGTCTGGTGCACGGCCAGCCGATCGTGTTCGACGAGGGGACCCGGTGCGTCGTCGTGGGCGACAACGGCCGATTGGTGATCGCGAACATCGCGGACGTGCCCGAGGACTCGATCGTCGTGCACGACCTGCACGGCCGGCCGTCGCTCGCGTTCGCCTTGGCCCATCTGTCGCACGGGCCCACCGAGCCGACCGCGATCGGCGTCTTCCGCGAGTTCGAACGGCCGGTCTACGGTCAGGCGATGAACGACCAGCTCGCGCGCGCGACCGAGCGGCTCGGCAAAGGTGACCTGGGCAAGCTCCTGCACTCCGGCGACACGTGGACGGTGAGCTGAGCTTCACGGTGGCGGAACGCCGTTCAGGTCCGCATTTCTTCGCGACACCGGGGGACTTGCGCGCGTGGTTCGAGGAGCATCACGCCACCGCTGAGGAGTTGGTGGTGGGGTTCCACAAGAAGGGCTCCGGGCTGCCGAGCATCACGTGGCCGGAGTCGGTGGATCAAGCCCTCCGCTTCGGGTGGATCGACGGTGTCCGGCGGAGGATCGACGACACGAGCTACTCGAACCGCTTCACGCCGCGGAAAGCGGGGAGCACATGGAGCGCCAAGAACATCGCACGCGTCGCCGAGCTGAACGAGATGGGCCTGATCCACCCCGCGGGCCTCGCCGCGTTCGAGCGTCGGATCGAGGCGCGGTCGGGGGTGTACTCGTTCGAGCAGGAAGAGATCGCGCTGGGGCGGGCGTACGAACGGCGGTTCCGTGCCGACCGTGCCGCATGGACGTTCTTCCAAGCGCAGCCGCCGTCGTACCGTAAGGCCGCCACGTGGTGGGTGATCAGCGCCAAACGGGAGGAAACCCGGCTGCGCAGGCTCGAGACGCTGATGGAGGATTCGGCGAAGGGGCGGAGGATCAAGCAGCTGATCCGCCCTCAGGGCACGGCGCCTGCCTAGACTTCTGGCGCACGGAACCGCGCGAGCGCTTCGGACGAGATCGACTCGACCTCGAGGAGCTCTTCCACGATCCCCGGCAGCACCTCCAGGAGCGCATCGACGTCGGCCTCCGTCGTGGTGGGTCCGAGGCTCACCCGGAACCCCGAGGTGTTCGGGAAGCCGATCTGCTCCAGGACCGGTGACGGATCGTCGGGCTGGCCCGAGCAGAGCGACCCCGCCGCCAGCCGGATCCCGCGATCGTCGAGCGCCATCATCAGCGTTGCGGGATCGAGGCCCTCGACGCTGAAGCAGACGAGGTGCGGGGCGCGATGTGTTGGGTGCCCGTGGACACGGGCTCCAGGGACGGCTTCGGCGATACGTTCGCGGAGCCGGCCGGTGAGCGTCCAGTCCCGAGCGGCACGGTCGGCCATGCCGGCGAGCGAGGCCGTGAGCGCCGCCGCCATCGAGGCGATCCCCGGCGTGTTCTCCATGCCGGACCGACGCTTGCGCTCGCGATCGTCGCCGCACGGGTACGCCGTCACGCCCACCCCGCGCCGGACGTAGAGCGCGCCGACGCCCGGAGGTCCTCCGAATTTGTGGGCCGACAGCGAGAGCAGGTCCACCTCCAACGCTTCGACGTCCACCGGAAGCCTCCCCACGGTCTGGCAGGCGTCGGTGTGGAACCGGACGTGCGATTCTCGAGCCAGGCGAGCGGCCTCGGCCACCTGCTGGAGCGTTCCGAGCTCGTGGTTCGCGTGCTGGACGCTCGCGAGCAAGGTGTCTGGCCTGCGGACCTCCGCCGCGTACCGGTCCATGTCCAAACGACCGTCGGCGTCCACCGGCACCGTCACGACCTCGAAGCCATCGCTCTCGAGGACGTGGCACACGCCCCCGACGGCCGGGTGTTCCGCCGCGCCGATCACGATCCTCGTCCCCAGCTCGCGGATCGCGCGCACGCCACCCCAGATCGCGAGCGCGACCGACTCCGTGCCTCCCGACGTGAAGACGAGCTCGTCCGGCTGTGCATGGATCGCCGTGGCCACCACGTCGCGCGCGTCATCGATCAGGCGCCGGGACTCGCGGCCGGGGCCGTGGATGTTCAGCGGATCGCCGAACGAGTCCAATGCGGCCACCAATGCGTCGCGAGCGGCCGGAAGAAGCGGCGTGGCCGACGCCGCGTCGAGATAGATGTCCCTGGTCATCGTGGAACCAGGCTACCGCCTGCCTTCTCGGCGGCGTGCCTCAGGGCGTGCCGGGTTCCTTGTCCCGCAGGAACAGGCCCCAGTAGGCAACGCCGGCGAGGACCCCACCCGCGATCGGACCGACGATCCAGACGTACCAGTCGTCCCAATGTCCCGACGCGAGCGCCGGGCCGAACCAGCGCGCCGGGTTGAACGCGCCGCCGGTCCACGGGCCGATCGCGAGGATCCCGAAGGTGATCGTGAGCCCGATGGACAGCCCGGCGGTCTTGGCGAACGGACCACGATCGTCGACGATCGTGGCGAACACGGCCCACACCAGGAAGAACGTCCCGACCGCCTCGAGCAGGATCCCTTTGCCCGACGAGATCCCGTCGCCGAGCGAGGACACTCCTCCCGACGCGGCGTCGAAGGTCTGCGTGGGAACCAGGAACTTCAGGAGCAACCCGGCGACGGCGGCCCCGAGCAGCTGCGCTCCCAGATAGGCCACCGTCCGGGACGATGGCATCTTCCCCGTGACCCACAGGGCGATCTGGATCGCGGGATTGAACACCCCGCCGGAGAGGTGGGCCATCTGGGAGACCATGACCGCGATCACCAGGCCGTGTGCCAACGCGACCCCGACCAGGTCGAGCTGTCCGTTCAGGTACAGCATGACGGAGCCCGCACCGAAGAAGATCAACGCGAACGTCCCGATGCCCTCCGCGATCGCCGCCTTCGCGTTGTTCTCCACGGTTCCCCCTCGAGATCGAGCGGACATCGCCGTCGCGGGCCCACGTTCATCGGAGCGGCACTCGGCCCGCCGGAGGGTAGTCCACGCCAGGCCGTCTCGCCAAGGCGGGCCAAAGGACGGGCCAAAGGACGGAAAGGGTGCGTAGTACGATGCCCGCCGTGGACGTCCTGCTCGTCTCGCCCGATCCCGCGTCGCGCGAGCTGATGGCACTCGCGGTGCGAAGCATCGAACGCCGCGTCGGTTCGCCGCTTCGGTTCCGGGCGGCGAAGAACGGTGAGCTCGGGACCCGAGCGGCGCTCCGCGACCGCCCCCAGATCGTCGTGGCCGACGAGATCGCGAGTCGCGCGGGTGCGTTCGCCCTTGCGAAGGCGCTTCGCGACGACGCGGAACCGTTCACCGGGGTCATCGTGATCCTGCTGGAGCGCAAGCACGATGCGTGGCTCGCCCGATGGTCGGGCGCGGACGCTTGGTTCGTCCGGCCCGTCGATCCGTTCGAGTTGGCGGACCGGGTCCTGGAGCTCGTCACCGAGAAGGAGAGCGCGTGAAGATCAGAGCGACGTGCAAGCGAGACGGCCGTGAGTTCATGGTCGAGCAGGCGATCGCTTCGGGGGGCGAGTGCCCCTGGGACGGCGAGCCGTTCAACGCCGACTACGCCGCCACGCTGGTGGACGCGTTGGTGCGGGCCGAGGCCGCGGGCACGGAGCTCGAGATGGCGCTGCAGGTCGTCGCCGACCTGCATCCGGAGTTCCGGATCCACCTCGACACCGTGATCGGGCCGCTCAAGGAGCATCTCGAGCGTCTGGACATGCCGCTGGTCCGGCGAGGATAGGAGCTCCGTGGGCGAAGGCGCGAACGGCTACCGCGTCCGCATCGGCGAAGCGCCGGAGGGGTGGCGCGTGGCGATCGAGGACCCGGCCGGGATCGTCGTGATGGAGCGCGCGTGCGCCGACGGCTCCGAGGCGCGGACGTTCGCCTCCACCGTCCGCCAGCACATCTACTGGCTCTCGGCCGTCAAGTTCCGCGAGTACTACCGGGTCTGAAGGAGACGGCGTGGGCTTCAACGCGATGCAACCGGGGAAGATCAAGAGGGGCGACATCGTCATGCTCGTCGTCGCGATCGTCGTCGTGCTCGCGCTGATCGTCTGGGCGGTCCGGTGACGTCCACACCCCGTCGCCGTCGAGCGGTCCTTCGGGGCCACTCGTCTGGCTCAGACTAGCCTTCCTCGAACCCGATCGAGAACAGACGCTCCAGGTCGTGTTTGGAGTACACCTGGAACGCGATGAGGGTCTCGGTGCGGTCGACGCCGTCGACCTTGGCGATCCCTCCTGGGATGACGTTCGCCAGGTCGTCGTGCTGGCTCACTCGCACGATCGCGATCAGGTCGAACTCGCCGGCGACGGAATAGACTTCCGAGACGCCGTCGATGTCGGCGATCGCCTGGGCGGCTTCGGGGATCCCGTCGATCTCACACTGGATCAGCACGACGGCATGCACGCTCATGTCGGTGGGTGCTCCCTTCAGGGGCGCTCGAGGACGACGGCCAGACCCTGGCCGCCCGAGATGCAGAGCGTCGCCAGGCCGAGCGTCGCACCGCGGGCGCGCATCTCGTAGGCGAGGGTCAGGATGATACGGGCGCCGCTCATACCGATCGGATGACCGATCGAGATGCCTCCGCCGTTCGCGTTGAGCTTGTCGCGATCGATCTTCAGCTCGCGTTCGCACGCGATGACCTGCGCGGCGAACGCCTCGTTGATCTCGATCAGGTCGATGTCGGCGAGGGAGAGGCCCGTCCGTTCCAGGACCTTCTTGGTCGCGGGGACGGGCCCGATGCCCATGATTTCGGGCGGCACGCCCGCCCACGACATCCCGAGGATCCGCGCCAGCGATGCTCGTCCCTCGTTCCTGGCCCGGGACTCCGACATCAGCACCAGCGCCGCAGCGCCGTCCGTGAGGCCGGCGGAGTTGCCTGCCGTGACACTGCCGCCGTCACGGAAGACGGGCCCAAGACGCCCGAGCGCCTCCAAGGTCGTATCGGAACGGGGGTGTTCGTCCTCGATGACCGTGAGCGTCGAGCCCTTCGCGCCGGCCGCCTCCACGGCCACGATCTCGGCCGCCCGTCGGCCAGCGCCGTCACGGGCCTTCTGCTGCGACTCCAACGCGAACTCATCCTGCTCTTCGCGGGTGATGTCGTACATGTCCACGAGGTTCTCCGCGGTCTCGCCCATGACCAGGCCGCTCAGTGGGTCGAGCAGCCCGTCCCGATACATCGCGTCGACCACGTCCGCGTTGCCCAGCCGGTAGCCGAGTCGCATCTGGGGCAGCAGGAACGGCACGCGCGTCATGTTCTCCATGCCGCCGACCAGCACCACCTCGGAGTCGCCGAGCGCGATCTGTTGCGCTCCGATCTGCGTCGCCTTCATGCCGGAGCCACAGGCGATGTTGACGTTGTACGCGCCGACCTCGACCGGAACGCCGGCCTTCACGCTCACCTGACGGCCGGTGTTCGGACCGTTCCCCGCCTGCCGGGCATGGCCGAAGATCGTCTGATCGACATCACCGGGCTCGACGGCGGCGCGACGCATGGCCTCACGTGCCGCGATCGTGCCCAACTCGATCGCGGGGACGTCCGCGAACGACCCTAGGAACTTCCCGACAGGCGTTCGCGCGCCCTCCAAGATGACCGCGCGCTCCATGCGTTCCAGTCTATCCGGCACGCGCATGGGCGCCGTTCGCCGCACGGTCCTCGTCGGACCGGCGAGCATGAAGGAGCCACTCGCGGGCGCCCTTGGACCCGGTCACTGGTGAGGGCATCGTTCCCACGACGTGCCACGGGTGACGTTCCACGCCGGCGACCGCGAGATCGAGCGCGCGCCGCAGTGACGGGTCGTCCTCGGGAGGGGAGTCCAACCCCAGCTCGAACATCGGCTTGACGAGCGCGATCAGGTCGGCGTCGGGAGCGAACGTCAGCGTCTCGATCTGCGGCACGGCGCCGGACACGGAGAGGTAGGAGAGATCCATCGTCACGGCACCGATCGGCGCGCACCGTGGGATCTTCGACAGGTCACTCAGGTTCGTCCGCTCCAGGTTCACCACCCGGCTGTGATTGCGCAGGGCTCCTTGAAGCTGACCGTGACCGGCGTCGACGGCGAACACGCGGCGGGCTCCGTGCTCCAGCAGCACCCTGGTGAATCCGCCAGCCGACGCGCCCAGATCCACGCATTCCCGATCCGTGACGTCGACGGCGAAGCCCTCGAGCGCGGCCCGCAGCTTGTCCTCGCCGCGCAGGGCTCGCGGCAGCTTGATCACGACCGACGCGTCCGCCCGGACCTGCGAACGGGGGTTCGTGACCACACGGCCGTCGATCAGGATATGTCCGGCGACGAGCGCGGCCTCCGGATCGGCGAGATCCGGACGCGCGCGGGAGACGTGGTCGAGCACGTTGCGGAACTTGGCGCGCGACGAGGTGCTCATCGACCCCTCCTGTCGCGAGCGAGTCTACGTGCGGCCCTCTCCGGCGGCGCGAACCCGCGCTTGGATCCGTGCGATCGCCGCCCCGCCGTCCACCGGTTCGGCGAGCGGATGGCCGCACGACTCGACGAGCGGATGGTTCGCGCGGATCCAGCCACGCACCGCCGCAAGCTCGTCGGCCCGTTCCCGCGAACACGGGACCCCGAGCGGCTCGGCGGTGTTCTCCCGGAGCATCGAGCCGCTGATGAACCGGATCGTCGATCCGGCGCCGTCACGCACGGCGAGCGCACCCGCGCCGACGAGCCATGCATCGGCGCGGGTGCGGGCGAGGGCGTCGGCCAGTGCCCGGAGCCGGTCGCGCACCCGCCCGCCCTCCTCGTAGCGCTCCTGGTCGGCGAGGTGCGCCATGCGTCGTTCGAGCGCTCCGAGGAGCCCGCCCGGGGAGGTCAGGGAGGAGACGAGCCTCCGGACGAGCTCTCCGTAGCGCTCGGGATCGACGCGGCCGTCGCAGGGCGCGACACACCTTCCGATGTCGGCCAGCGCGCACGGCGCGAACCGCGTCCGCACGCCCATGGTCTTGGTGCATCGGCGGATCGGCACGACCTCTTCGAGGGCCTCCTTCGCCAGCCGGGCGGCCGCGGAGGAGCCGAACGGTCCGAGGTACGTGCAGCCGTCGTTCGACGCGGCCGTGCGGACGATCTTCAATCGTGGGAAGGCCTCCGACGGATCGACCTTGAGATACGCGTACCGTCGCCACGTCTTGCCGCGCCGGTTGTACTTGGGCTCGTGGAGACGGATGAGCCGTGCCTCGACGACGAGCGCCTCCAGCTCCGACGCGCACGCCTCGCAGTCGATCGCCGCCGTCTCGCCGAGGAGGCCGTCGACCTTCTTGCGCTCGTCGCCGTAGAAATACGACTTCACACGAGCACGCAGGTCCTTCGACTTGCCGACGTACAGCACCCGACCGTCGCGTCCCCGGAACAGGTAGACGCCCGGGGTGTTCGGGAGGTGGTCGGCCAGGCGGATCTTGCCGAAATGCGGCCTGCCGCGGGCTCGTACGGCCTCGTGCAGATCGCCCAGCGTGAGGATGCCCAGCCGCCCGCCCAGGTCGAGCAGGCCGTGCAGCACCTCGGCGCAGGCCTCCGCGTCGGCGAACGCTCTGTGGTTCGGCTGCACCCGCGTACGGAAGTAGCGTGCGAGCGTCAGGAGCTTGACGTTGGGGACGTCGGGCCAGACCACCCGGCGCGCCAGTCGCGCGGTGCAGACGGCCGGCGCCGGCAACGGGTCGTAGTCCAGGCGGGTGAGGTTCGCGTTCAGGAATGAGAAGTCGAACCGTGCGTTGTGGGCCACGAACACCGCGCCTCGGCAGAACTCCAGGAAGGCCGGGAGGATCTCCTCGATCGGAGGCTGGGCCGCCACCGCCCGGTCGTCGATGCCGGTGAGGTGGGTGATGAACGGCGGGATGGAGATCTCCGGGTTGACCAGGGCCTGGAACGACCCGATCCGTTCTCCGCCGACGTATTTGACCGCTCCGACCTCGGTGATGCGGCTGTCGGCGGGGGAGCCCCCCGTGGTCTCGAGGTCTACCACGCAGAACGTCACCTGATCGAGCGGGATGCCCTGGTCGAGCGTGGTCTGGATAGGCGCGGCGAGCACGGGTTCCTCCGTCCGGTGGGCCGTGCGGAGTCGCGACTGTATCGAACAGGTGTTCGAGCGTCAAGCATCCTCCCACCCATGGTTGCCGGTGGCAACGACACGCCGAGAGGGCGAGCGGGGCTGGAGGCCGAGGATCCCCGCGCGCCGATCAGCGCTCGGACGAGCCCTTGGTCTTCTTCGCGGCGCGCTTCTCCTTGATGGTCTTCTGCGGCTTCTTCTTCTGGTCCCGGCCGCCGGTGCCGGCTCCGCGGTCTTTCGACTTCGCCATGACTCGCCCTCCTCCGTCATCGGCAGTGCTCGTCCGCACCACCTGGTGTCGCCTCGGCTGTCCTATCGGGAACGAGGGTACAGCGCATCTTCGACGAGGGAGGCGAGGAGCTGCTCCACTGCCAGATGGCACTCCTGGATGTGCGCGGTGACGGTGCTGGGCACGCGAACGGCCGCGTCGGCCAAGCTCGCGAGGTCGCCTCCGGACTCGCCGGTCAGCGCGATCACCCGGAGTCCCTGCGTGCGCGCGCGTTCCGCGGCGCGGATCACGTTCGCGGAGTTGCCGCTTGTCGAGATCGCGATCAACACGTCACCGTCCCGCCCGAGGGATTCCACCTGACGCTCGAACACGCCCTCGGCGCCGAAATCGTTCGCGATCGCGGTGAGGAGCGACGAGTCCGTGGTGAGTGCGATCGCCGGGATCGACGGCCGGACGTTGTCGATGGTGAACGTGCTCACGAACTCCGTCGCGAGGTGTTGGGCGTCGGCCGCGCTTCCTCCGTTGCCGCAGATCAGGATCTTGCCGCCGCTCCGGAGCGATCCCACCAGGATGGTGGCGGCGGACACGACGTCGTCCAGGCATCCTTTCTCGACACGACGGACGGTGTCGGCGGTCGTCTGGAGATACAAGCGCGCACGCTCCCTCGTGTCCTCGACGTCCATCGTCATGACGATCCATGGGTTGGCGCCCACACCTGGGCGCCGCGGGACGCGCGGACACCCTCGGCGCGGAACGCGAACGGTGCGAACTGTGCGCCCAGGCGTTCCAGCTCCCCGCGAACGGCCGGCTGCGCCGAGGGGCGGCAGTACAACAAGAGGTATCCGCCGCCTCCGGCGCCGCAGATCTTGCCGCCGTTCGCGCCGGCCGCCTGCGCTGTCGACAGCATCGCTTCGATCGGCGTGTGCTCGGCGATGTGGGGATTCATCCGCCGCTTCGCGACGAACGCGTCGCGGAGCATGACGCCGAGCTCGTCGACCTCGCCGTCCTCCACGGCGTCGCGCATCGTGTAGGCGATCTCGTGGAGCTGCTTCATGCCCAAGATCGTGTCCTCGCGTCCCTCCCGATAGAGATCGATCTGCGTGTCGATCAGCCCGACGTTGCGCCGAACGAACCCCGTGTAACACAGCATGAGACGCTCCTCGAGACGAGCGAGGGTCTCGGCCGACGCCCGTATCGGCGAGACCAGCACGCCCAGGCGCGAGAATTCGAAGAGGTTGAACCCCCCGAACGCCGCGGCGTATTGATCCTGCCACCCGCCGCTGATGCCGAGGTCGTCCCGCTCGATCGAGTACGACAGGCGGGCCAGCTCGTGGGCGTCGAAGTCACGGCCGCCGAGCATCGCGAGTCCGGCGACCACCCCCGTCACGAGCGCCGAGGAGCCACCGAGGCCGCTTCCGGCCGGGGCGTCCGAGTCGATGTCCATCTCGATCCCCCCGGGAACGCCGGTCCGGTGGATCGCCGCCTTGGCCAGGTCCATGACGCCGTCGTACACGGGCCCGGCATCCAGGTGGTACTCGACGAGGTGCCCGAGATCCAGCGAGCGAACGATGACCTGCCGGTCGTCGCGCGGCACGATCGTGATGCGCACGTGGTGGTCGATCGTGGCCGAGAGCACCGCCCCGCCGTGCTCTTCGAAGTAGTGCGGGAAGTCGGTTCCGCCGCCAACGAAGCTGATGCGCAGCGGAGCGACGACGTGGATGGTGGTGGGATCGGCTGGCATGAGCCAGTCTAGTCTAGGGGTCCCCTGCCCGGGAGCCCTTCGGTGGAGCCGGGGTTTCGGCCGGGCCTACGCGACCTGACGCTGCACCCGTCGGCGCTGTTGCTCCGTGAGGCCACCCCAAACGCCGTACCGCTCACCGTTCTTGAGAGCCCATGCCAGGCACTCCGCACGGATACTGCAGCCGCCGCAGAACGCGAGCGCTGGACCCGCTTCGTCCTCGGACACGGGGAAGAACAGGTCCGGGTCGATGCCGAAACATGCTGCTTGATCTCGCCAGTGGTCCGGTGGGGAAGGGTTCATCGGTAGCGTATCCAGGTCGATGTCCGGGAACCGCTCGATCCTCAACAGACCCCCCTTCCGCTCGCCCATCGAGCCGGCAGGCTTCGGTGGGACCCGATTCATAGCAGAGCGAGGGTTCCCACCGGAAGGGGTCGAACGCAGTTGATGTCGGAACCCCGTTCGACTGACGGGAAATGACCCGAACGGGCTAGTCCGGGATGGGGAACAATGGCGAGCCGTCCGGGGCCTGAAGGGCGGCCTCCGCGGTCAGCCATCCCACCCGCGCGATGAGGGTCGTTCCACCTCGCCGGGCGGGCGCGGCGCTCGTGACCTGCCCTGCCACTTCGCCCGCCGCGTGGACGGGAGTGCCGGGTGCCAGCACGGTCTCCGATCGCAGGTGCCGAAGGACCGTCGGGGGGTGGCCGAGGTTGCGCACCTTGGCGACGGACTCCTGCCCGAGGAAGCAGCCCTTCTCCACGTCGATCAGGCGATCCAGTCCGGCCTCGGCCGGCAGGGAGCCCGCCTGGAAGTCGATACCCATACGGGGTTCGCCTCTGCCGACGCGCCAGATCTCGTAAGCCGCGTCGTCGACCAGGACCCCTCCGCGGCCGGCCATCGCCCGCTCAGACGAGGCGAGATCTCCTCGGGGGACCGTGACGATCTCCTCCGGAACGGCGAAGGCGAACACGGAAAGGGTGTCCGTCGCGTCCCGCAGCCGGACGGCCGAGGACAGGACGTATGGGCGCAGCACATCCTCGACGAGCTCTGGCTGGTCTGCGGCCTGGAGCAGAACGAACGCCTCGTCCTCGATCCGCGCGATCCAGAGGTCGGCGCGGATCCGCCCCGTGGGGGTGAGCAGCAGCGACCGGCGAGCAGCCCCGGGTTCGAGCGTCGCGACGTCCGCGGTCACCAGGTCGCCGAGCCATCCCCGGGCGTCGGGCCCCTGGACGATGAGCGCGCGATCGTTCGACCGGTCGATGAACCCCCGCCCGTGATCCAGGGCGTCCACCAGCTCCCACGGGTCGGCCGTCGCGTTCTGCATGGTCCTCTGGGAGCATCATCCCAGCCATGATGACGGAAGCGATCCTGCCCAAGACCCTCCTGGTGACGAACGACTATCCACCGCGCGTCGGCGGGATCCAGCGCACGCTCGAGGCGCTCTGGAAGGAGCTCCCGGCAGACCGCGTCGCGGTCCTGGCACCGGTGTGGGAGGACGCCGCGTCGTTCGACGCGGCGGCCCCGTACACGATCGCCCGCGAGCCGTCGGAGTTCATCTGGCCGACGCCGGGGTTCGCGGCTCGTCTGGATGAGGTCGTGACCTCACTCGGCGTGGAGGTCGTGCTCTTCGGCGACGCGTTCCCGCTGGCGTTGCTGGGTCCGCGACTCGCCAGACGGGGGACGCCGTACCTGGTCGCGGCACATGGGTTCGACTACTGGCTATCGGTCGTACCGGGCGCGCACGCGTCGATCCGGTACATGACGTCGGCCGCGTCCCGCGTAGCGGTGATGTGCAGCGAGTTCATCGCCCGCACCGTGCGCACCGCCGTTCCACCCGCGGTTCCGGTCTCGATCCTCTCCCCGGGGGCGGATCTGCAGGCCTTCCGACCGGACCTGCCCACGGCCGATCTCCGCGAGCGACTCGGGGTGGGCGACCGGCCGCTCGTCGTGTGCGTCAGCCGGCTCGTCGCCCGCAAGGGACAGGACGTCTTGATCGAGGGGATGCAACGCATCCGGCGCCAGGTGCCTGAGGCGACGCTGGTGATCGTGGGCGGCGGCCCCTACGAAGAGCGCCTGCGGGCCCTCGCGTCCGACGCGCCGGCCGGGTCGGTCGTCTTCGCCGGACAGGTGTCCGAGGACGATCTGCCTCGGCACTACGCGATGGGCGACGTCTTCGCGATGCCCTGCCGCACGCGTCTCGGCGGCATGGAGGTCGAAGGGTGGGGCAACGTGTTCATCGAGGCGTCGGCCTGCGCGCGACCGATCGTCGTCGGCGATTCCGGTGGTGCTCGCGAGACAGTCGTCGAAGGCGAGACGGGTCTCCTCGTCGACGGCGACGACGTCGGACAGGTCGCCGACGCCGTCGCCGGGCTGCTCGCCGATCCGGAGCGTGCCCGGCGGATGGGTGCGGCGGGTCGCGAGCGTGTGGAACGCGCACACGCGTGGCCGGCCATCGCGGCGCGTCTCGCAGGGTGGTTCCGCGAGGCGGTCGGGTAGCTTCAGTCGCCGGGCGTGTGGCGGGGGGTACGCTGCCGCCATGGTCGAGACGCCCTCGACGCAGGCCGAACGACGTTGCGCCAGTTGCGGCGCCGTCCTCTACGAAGGCGCCGCGTGGTGCGGGATGTGCTTCGAGCCGGTCGCGTCTCACAAGGCTACGGTGGCCGAACCGAAGCCCGAACCGAAGCCCGAAGCCCAAGCCGCATCGGAGCTCCCTGAACCGGCGCCACAGGCCGGCTCGGCGCCCGCAGTCCCGGCCACCGAAGCCGAGGCGCAGCCCATGTGGCCGTGTCCGATCTGCGACAGCAGGAATCCGATCGAGCTCGACAACTGCGCGACCTGTGGGGCGTCGTTCGCGTCGTTGATGCGACAGGAGACGACCCTCGTCAAGGTGGATCCTCGCGCAGCGTTCCGTCGTTCCCTGCTCTTCCCGGGATTGGGGCATCGGATGGTGCCCGGCCGCGAGGTGGACGGATTCGCCAGAGGTGTCTTGTTCGCGATGCTCCTGCTCGCCACGCTGATGCTCGGTTTCTCCGGCGTGCGCGCCGGCGCAGTCCTGTTGCTGTTCCTGATCTACCTCGGGGCGAGCGTGCTCGTCTACCTGCTGACCGCGTCCGAGGCGGCGAGGCTCGCCGAGGGCGGGGAGCCGCTCGTCTCGTCGCGAACGCTCCTGTGGGCGACGGTCGCGATCCTGCTCCTTTCGATCGTTGTCGTCGCGTTCGTCATCGGTACCGCGAGCAGACGCTAGGATTCGGCGCCATGGAGCATGCAGAGGGGTCGGTCATCATCGAGGCTCCGCTCGAAGACGTGATGGAGGTCATCGAGGACTACGAGTCCTACCCGGAGTGGTCCGAGGTCCAGACCGTCGACGTGCGCAAACGCGGGGAGGGCGGTCGCGCGTACGAGGTGGCCTACGAGGTCGAGGTGCCCGTCCTGGGTAAGGCTGCGTACACGCTGGCCTACGTCTACGCCCCCGGCGACACCGGCCTGTCGTGGACGACGAAAGAGGCACGAGGGGCGATCCGCGACATCCGCGGGGAGTATCTGCTGAACGAGGTCACGGACGACACCACGAAGGTGACGTATCGGCTGGCCGTCGAGCTCGGGGTCCTGGTGCCCGGCTTCCTTCGTACCGAAGGCGCGAAGCGTGTGATCGAGAACGCGTTGGAGCGGCTCAAACGTCGCGTCGAGATGGGATAGCGCTTCTCGAGACCTTGCCCGCCCGCGGCGGCCCGTCCTCGGGGGCGCCATCCCCGTAAGCTGACGCCGTGCGCGTGATCCTGTTCACCGGGAAGGGCGGCGTCGGCAAGACGACCGTCGCGGCGGCGACCGCGGTGCGCGCCGCACGATCCGGCAAGCGCACGCTGGTGATGAGCACCGATCCCGCCCACTCGCTCGGTGACTCGTTCGAGGAGGAGATCGGGTCGTGGCCCACCCTCATCGCCGAGAACCTGTGGGCGCAGCAGATCGACGCCCAGGAGCGACTTGAGGGGAACTGGCGCGAGATCCAGGACTACTTCATCCAACTGATGAACTGGGCCGGCACCGAGACGATCCAGGCCGAGGAGCTCACGGTGATCCCCGGGCTCGACGAGATCTTCAGCTTGATCGACGTGCGCACGCACGTGGAGAGCGGCCAGTTCGACATGCTCGTCGTGGATTGCGCGCCCACCGCCGAGACGCTCCGGCTCCTCTCGCTGCCGGAGATCATGAACTGGTACATCGAGCGCGTGTTCCCCGTGGAGCGACGCGTCGTGAAGACGATCCGTCCGATCGTGTCGCGCATGACGTCGCTGCCGATCGCCGGCGACCAGGTGTTCGCCGCGATCGAGCGACTCCACCGCAACCTCGACACGGTGAAGCAGATCCTCACCGACGAGCAGGTCTCCAGCGTTCGCTTGGTCGTGAACCCGGAGAAGATGGTGATCGCCGAGGCCAGGCGCACGTACACGTACCTCGGCCTGTTCGGCTATCGGGTCGACGCCGTCGTGGTGAACCGCATCATCCCGGAGGAGGTCGTCGACCCGTACTTCGGGAAGTGGAAGGACGTGCAGGCCGAGCACCTCGCCACCGTGCACGAGTCGTTCGAGCCAGTCCCGATCCTCACCGCGCGCCTGTTCGACCGCGAGATGGTCGGCATCCCCTTGCTGGTCGAGATGGGGGACGAGGTGTACGGCGAGCTCGAGGCCACCGACATCCTGTACCGCGACGACCCGATCCGCGTCCGCAAGCGCGGGACGGGCTACGTGATGTCGATGCGGCTCCCGTTCGTCTCGCGCGACGAGATGGACATCCACCGGCGAGGTGAGGAGCTGTTCGTCCGCGTCGGCTCGTACAAACGCAACCTGATCCTGCCGCAGACGCTCAAGCGGATGGTGGTCCGCGAGGCGAACTTCGCGGGGGACCACCTGGAGATCCTGTTCGGTCGCTCACCGAGGCCGACGGATGACGATCCGAAGTGAGGAGCTGAGACCGATGGCCGAGACCAAGGCGAAGGCGAAAGCGAAGGCGACGCGTCCCAACCTCGAGGACGAGCCATCCTCGGGTGCGAGCGCCGGGCCGGCCGCGACGGCCGAGACCGGACACGTCTGCAGCGTGGCGTTCTGTCCGATCGGCCTCGCGCTCACCGCCGTGCAACCGTTGAAGCCCGACGTGGTCGAGCACCTGTTGGTCGCGGGCCGTGAGTTCTTCCTGGCGGCCAAGGCGCTGCTGGAGGTCCGTGCCGACGACCTCGCGAAGGACGGCGGGTCCTCCACGTTCGAGAAGATCGACATCGGGTGACGGGGACGGCCGGTTCCGTGGGTGAGGCCGTCGGGATCGACGTCGGCGGCACCAAGACCGCCGCGGCCCGCGTGGGCGGCGACGGGAACGTGCTTGCGCTCGAGACGTTGCCGACGCCTGCCGACGATGTCGACGCCACGCTCGCGACCATCGTGAAGGCGGCGCGTGCCGTCATGACGCCCGACGTGACGGGCGTCGGTATCGCGGCCGCGGGATTGGTCGAGTGGGGGACGGGGGAGCTGGTCTTCGCGCCCAACCTGGCGTGGCGACAAGTGCCGCTCACCCGCTATCTGACGGCCGAACTCGGCGTGCCCGTCGTGGCCGACAACGACAACACGGCCGCGGCGTGGGGCGAGTACGTGTTCGGTGCGGGACGAGGGTTCAAGGACCTGCTGTTGGTGGGCGTCGGGACCGGCATCGGCGGCGGCATCGTGAGCGGTGGCAGGCTGTTCCACGGAGCGCACGGCTTCGCGGCAGAGATCGGACACATCGTGATGGATCCCGCCGGCCCGTTCTGTGGGTGCGGGAACCGAGGGTGCTGGGAACAGCTCGCCTCCGGCCAGGCGGTGACCCGGGCGGGTCGCGCTGCCGTTCAGAAGGGTGCCGAGACGGCGTTGGTCGAGCTGACGGCCGGCGACCAAAACCGGGTCACCGGCCCGATGGTCACCCACGCGGCTCGCGACGGCGATGCGGTGTCGATCGCGATCCTCGCCGACGTCGGTCACTGGCTCGGCGTGGGGATCGGCGGCCTCGTGAACATCCTCGACCCGGAGATCGTCGTCATGGCGGGCGGCGTGGTCGAGGCCGGCGATCTGCTGCTCGACCCGGCGCGTGCCGCGTATCGGGAGACGGTCGAAGCGGCGGAGATGCGCCCCGACGTGCCCCTCGTGATGGCGGCGTTCGGCAACCACGCCGGCGTGGTGGGTGCCGCCGCGCTGGTGTTGGAGGCCCCGGGTTGAAGCTGGGGGTCTCGCTCCCCGTCTTCACGGCAGATCCTTCCCGGCCGCTCGCGGTCGCGGCCAGGGCCGCGGAGCTCGGGTTCGACGGGGTGTTCTCACCGGACCATCTCTTCCCTCCGATCTTCTACCCCCCTTCGGGACCCGACCGTCCGGCGTTGGAGGCGTTCACCACCCTGTCAGCGGTGTCGGCGCTGCACCCGATGCTCCATGTCGGGACGTTGGTCGCCCGCGTCACGCTGCGCGCGCCGGGGCTCCTCGCGAAGCAGGCGGCGGCGCTGGACCACATCAGCGGAGGGAGAGCGATCCTCGCGCTCGGAACCGGCGACGGCGCGTCCAGGCTCGAGCACGAGATGTACGGGTTCGCGTACCCGAGCGCGGCCGAGCGTGTCGCGCTGCTCGAGGAGACGGTGAGCGCGCTCCGCGCGCTGTTCGACGGTGCAACGTGGCCCGGAGGCACGCACGTGCCGGCGCTCACCGGTCCGCTGCTTCCTCGTGGCTCGCCGCAGCTGTGGGTCGGCGGGCGATCGGAGTCCGTCCTCGGCGTCGCGGCGCGGGTCGCCGACGCGTGGAACGGATGGGGAGACGACGTGGACGGGTTCAGGACGAAGACGGCGCGGCTCCGCGAGCTCGCGGCGGGTCGCCCGGTCGCGCCGACGTGGGCCGGCATCGCGCTCGTGGGAGAGACGCCCGACGATCTCGACCGGCTCCTCACCGCGCGAACGGCGAAGGGCTTGCCGACCGATGGCGTCTGGACCGGCACGGCCACCGAGCTTCGGTCGTTCGTGGACGCGCTCGGCGAAGCGGGCGCGACGTGGTTCGTGGTGCTCCCTGCCGGACCGCCCGACCGGCTGGACGTCATCGCCGGGGCCCTGATCGCGTGAGGGACGCGTGACGACCAGCGCGGACCTGAAGCGGGCGAAGCGCGCGGTGCGCCATCGGGTGCTGGCAGCGCGCGACGCGCTGCCCGCGTCCGAACGGGAACGAGCGTCGGCGCTCATCGCAGAGCGGGTGCTGTCGCTCCCAGAGCTCGAGCGCGCGTCCACGGTGATGGCGTTCTGGTCGTTCGGATCGGAGGTCGACACGGCGCCGCTGATCGAGGCCCTGCACATCCGGGACGTTCGGATCGCGCTGCCTCGGATCGTCGACGAGGACCTGGAGCCGCGCGGGTTCATCCCGGGGATCACTCCCGTCACCGTCACACCGTTCGGCGCGTATGAGCCGGAGGGGCCGGAGGCGATCGATCCGTCCGCGATCGATGTCGTCCTGACCCCGGGGGTCGCGTTCGACCCATCCGGCCGACGCGTGGGGTACGGAGGCGGGTTCTACGATCGGTTCTTCCCGCGCACCCGGCCGGACGCGACACGTCTGGGGATCGCGTTCGACGTGCAGCTGATCGATGAGGATCTTCCGGGTGGTCACTTCGACCTCGGGCTCCACGGGGTCGTCACGGAGTCCGGCGTCGTTCGGTTCCGGAGGCTCGGATGAGGGTGGCGCGCCCGTCTCGCCGCGTCCGGCGACGGTCGTGGCGGGAGGCCGAGTTCGTCTCGCTCGATTTCGAGGCGACGGGGCTGGACTTCTCGCGCGACGAGATCGTGTCCTACGGCGTGGTTCCGGTGCGCGGTGGCCGCGTCGTGCTCGCCGACGCGGTCCATCAGCTGATCGACCCCGAGGTCCCACCCTCCGTGCCCTCGCAGAAGATCCACGAGCTCCGCCCGCAGGATCTGGCCGGCGCGCCGCGCCTCGAACAAGCGAAGCAGGGCCTGCGTGACGCGATCCGCGGCCGGTACCTGCTGGTCTGGTACGCCGATGTGGAGGTGAACTTCCTCTCGATGATCTTCGGTGGGAGTCGCAGATCGTGGCGTCGCCGGACGATCGACGTCCGGAACCTGGCGATCGAGGCCGATGGCGCGGCGGCCTCGGCGCGAACGGACTTCGGCTACGGGCTGACCTGGGCGGCCGGCCGGCTCGGGGTGCCGGTGGCGAACCCGCACGACGCGCTGGATGACGCGCTCGTCACGGCTCAGGCGTTCCTGGTCCTCGCCACCCGGCTGCCCGTGGGCCCGCGACCCACGGTGGGCGACCTGGTCGAGCTTGCCGGCAGCCGCTCGGCGCGGGTTGAACAACGGTTCAAACTCGGGGTATAACGCCGGAGGGCAGGAACGAGCGGTCGAGGTCATCGGCCGCCCCCCCAAGTAAGGAGAACACCGTGAGCGATGCCATCAGGACCGCCTTCCACGGCGCCCTCGAAGCGCGGGGAGCGACGTTCATGGAGGAGGGCGGCTGGCTCTGGAGCGAGTCGTTCGGCGATCCCGACAAGGAGTACGCGGCGGTCCGTCACGGCGTCGGCATGTGGGACGTATCGCCGCTCAACAAGTGGGAGTTCCGCGGAACCGACGCGCTCGAGGCCGTCCAGCGGGTTCATTCGAACGACATCCTGGGCCTCGAGGTCGGCCAGGTCCGCTACGGGGCGTTCCTGGACGAGGACGGGCAGTTGGTCGACGACGGTACGGTGTTCAAGCACGCCGACGATCACCTGTGGGTCATGACGAACGGCATGGAGCGAGCGGAGTACTTCGCGGAGGCGACGAAGGGCCTCGACGTCTCGGTCGACTACATCGCCCCCGAGCTGCCGACCATGCAGATCCAGGGTCCCCGATCGCGGGAGCTGGTGCGCACGCTCACCGATGTTGACATCGACGCCCTCGGCTACTTCCGGTTCATCCCGGAGCCCGTGACGGTGGGAGGCGTCCCGGTGTGGCTGTCGCGGACCGGGTTCAGCGGTGAGCTCGGGTTCGAGCTGTTCCTGCGGCCCGAGCACGCGGACGACCTCTGGGCGGCCGTCGAGGGCGCCGGCGCCACGCCGTACGGCGTCGAGGTGATCGAGCCGCTCCGCGTGGAGACCGGGATGGTCGTCACGGACTACGACTACGCCGAGCACGAGCGCACCCCTTTCGACCTGGGCATGGATCGGGTGGTCGCGCTGAACGCTCCCGGTGAGTTCATGGGCAAGGACCGGCTCGTCGAGGTCGCGGCCGACCCACCCAATCGTTTCAAGTCGCTTCGCGTCGACGGCGACGTGCTCCCCGAGTACGGCGCGACCGTCACGAAGGATGGGGAGGAGATCGGTGTCCTGACGAGTCCGGCGATGAGCCCGAAGCTCGGAAACATCGGCCTCGCGATCCTCCGCTCGGACGCGGCAGCCGACGGGAACGCCGTCGAGGTCGCGCTCGGTGGCGGTACCGTCGACGCGGCGGTTGACGTGCTGGCGCTCTACGACCCGCAGAAGCTCCGGCCCCGGAGCTGAGGCCCGGAACCGCCGGGAAGGCACCACCGACGACCGGCAACGAGGAAGGAAGGGAAGATCATGACCGACGAAGAGCGCCGCTCACCGCTGCACGACGTCCAGCTCGCCGCGGGTGCGGAGATCATCTGGGAGGACGGCTGGCCGTGGGCCATGACCGTCGGCGACACCGCGAGCAACGAGTACGAAGCTATCCGAACGGCGACCGGCTTGTGGGACCTGTTCTCGACCATCAAGTACGAGGTGACTGGTCCTGATGCCGGGCGGCTGATCCAGCGCCGGTTCACGAACGACCTGTCGGGCGTGCAAGCCGGCCAAGTGCGCTACGGCGCCTTCGTGAACGCCGACGGGCTCATGGTCGACGACGGCAACGTCTACAAGCATTCCGATGAGAAGTACTGGGTGATGGTCAACACGGCCGGCCTGGAGGATTGGTTCCGCGAGATGGGTGAAGGTCTGGACGCGCGGATCGCGGGAAGGACCGAGGAGCTGCCGATGATCTCGGCCACGGGACCGACGTCCCGCGACCTGGTGCAGGGACTCACGGACTTCGACCTGTCGTCGCTCGGGTACTTCCGGTTCAACCCCGCGCCGGTGCAGGTCGGCGGCGTGCAGGCCACGGTCCTTCGGACGGGGTTCTCGGGCGAGCTCGGGTTCGAGCTCGTGACCGACCCGGGTTCGGCGCCGGCGTTGTGGGAGGCGCTCGTCGCCGCCGGCGGCAAGCCGTTCGGACTGGAGGCGATCGACATCGCCCGCGTCGAGGCCGGGTTGATCATCATCGCGCTCGACTACCAGCCGGGGGAGACCTCTCCCTACGACGTGTCCCTCGACCGGTTCGTCAAGCAGGGGACGGAGAACGTCGGTTCGGACGCGCTCGCGGCGGCGGCGGCGAACCCGACCAAGCGGCTCAAGACGTTGCAGATCGAAGGCGACGCGACCCCCGAGGCAGGGGCCGTGGTCACGAAAGACGGAGAGGAGGTCGGGACGGTGACGTCGCCTGTCGTCTCGCCGCGGCTGGGCACGATCGCGCTCGCGGTGCTCGCGACCGGCGCGGCGAACGACGGCGAGAAGGTCGACGTGGCCGACAGCGTCGCGACCGTCGCTCCGCTCAGTCTCTTCGATCCGGAGAAGAAGCGCCCGCGGGTCTGAAGGGCAGGGGGCACGCCCCCGACTCCAGCTCCGGCGAGGCCCGTATCCTTCGCGGCATGGGCGACGAGCGGTTGGTCGGCGTGGTGCCGAACTTCAGCGAAGGACGCCGCACGGACATCATCGAGGCGATCGTCGACGCGCTCCGCGTTCCGGGCGCGCACGTCGCGTACGCGGAGGCCGATCCGGACCACAACCGTCTGGACACGACGGTGCTCGGCCCTCCCGACGCGGTGCGCGCCAGCGCCATGGCCAGCGCGATGGAAGCCGTCCGTTCGATCGACATGTTCGAGCACCGCGGCGGTCATCCCAGGATGGGGGCGGCCGACGTGATCCCGTTCATGCCGGTCCGCGGCGTCTCGATGGACGACTGCGTCGTCCTCGCGCGCGACTTCGGCCGGGAGCTGGCCGAGACGCTGGGCATCCCGGTCTACCTGTACGACCGGGCGGCGCTCGTGCCCGAGCGCGTATCGCTCGCGGCGGTCCGCAAAGGAGAG
>JBBQVZ010000047.1:0-22442 GCA_038211015.1 Actinomycetota bacterium
ATCACGTTCGACGAGGTCGGCAACGCGATCGGCACGAACTTCATGGACTACCTGATCCCGACGGCGTGGGAGACGCCGAAGTTCGAGCTGGGCGAGACCGTCACGCCGTCGCCGCATCACCCGATCGGCGCGAAGGGCGTCGGCGAGTCGGCGACCGTCGGCTCCCCCGCCGCATATGTCAACGCCGTGATCGACGCGCTGTGGCACGCCGGCGTGAAGAACATCGACATGCCGGTCACGTCCGCGAAGGTCTGGGAGGCGTTGGAGAAGGCGAAGGCCGGCGTCTCCGCGTGAAGCCCGAGGTCCTGCAGCTTGCGGCGGAGCTCTCGGCGCGAGGGGAGCCGTTCGTGCTGGCGACCGTCGTGTGGCGGCGCGCGCCGTCGTCCGGGAAAGAGGGCGCGACCGCGCTGATCACGCCGGATCGCAAGGTGCGCGGCTGGCTAGGCGGGGCGTGCGCCGAACCGACGGTCGTGCGGGAGGCGCTTCGCGCGTTGGAGGAAGGGACGCCACGGCTGCTCTTCCTCGGATCGCCGGAAGAACTGGAGGGTCATGCGCGCGACGGCGTGGTGACGGTGCCGATCGCGTGCCAGAGCGAAGGCGCACTGGAGGTCTACGTGGAACCCGTCCTGCCGCAACCACAGATCGTCGCGATCGGACGCTCCCCAGCGGCGATCGCGCTCGCGTCACTGGCGTCCGGCCTCGGCTGGCGGAGCGTGCTGATGGAGGATGATCGGGAGATCGGCGACGAGATCGACGACCGTTCGTACATCGTGGTGGCGACCCAGGGGCACTTCGACGAGGACGCGCTGGAACGCGCGCTCGCGACGCCTGCCGCGTACGTCGGGCTGGTCGCCTCACGCAAACGCGCGGAGGCGGTGCTGGGCTACCTGCGCGATCGCGGTGTCGCCGACGAGGCGCTCGCGCGCGTGCATGCGCCCGCCGGGCTCGATCTGGGTCACGTGGCGACCGACGAGATCGCCGTCGCGATCCTGGCCGAGATCGTGCAGATGCGTGGAGCGGGCACGTTGGAGTCGGGTCTCGTTGCCCAGACGCCCGCCCGCCACGAGGAGATCGACCCCGTCTGCGCGATGACGGTCGACGTGGCCGACGCCCGCTACCGCACCGTCCACGATGGTCGCACGTACTACTTCTGCTCCGCCGGCTGCCTCGAGTCGTTCGAGTCGGATCCGGCTCGCTACGTGACCGTGGCTCCGTGACATCGACCCGATAGGCTGGCCGACAATGCTGATGGAGAACGAGTTCACCGTCGCCGCTCCCATGGACTTCCTCTGGAACTACCTGCTGGACGTCGAGAAGATCGCGCCGTGCATGCCCGGTGCCGAGCTGACCGAGGTCGTCGACGACAAGAACTGGAAGGGCAAGCTCAACGCGAAGTTCGGTCCCGTGAGCATGTCGTTCGCCGGCACGGTCACGATCGAGAGCCGCGACGACGCAGCCCACCGAGTGGTGCTCTCCGCCAAGGGCATGGAGCAGAAGGGCAAGGGCGCCGCGAACGCGAAGGTGACGTCGTGGCTCGAGCCCGGTCCCAGCGATGGCGTGACCTTGGTGAAGATGGAGGCCGACATCACGCTCACTGGCGCGGCCGCGCAGCTGTCACGCGGGCTGTTGCCCGAGATCTCGAAGAAACTCACGCAGACGTTCGCCGACTGCCTGCAGGACTCGATGGGGGCGGAACAGACCACACGTGAGGGTGGTGCGACGGCAGCCGCGGAGTCCACCGCTGCCGAGTCTGCGAAGCCGCCGGTGGTCGCCAAGCCGGTCGGTGGGATCGGCCTGGGGATCTCCGCGATCTGGTCGATCATCGCGAACTTCTTCCGCAAGCTCTTCGGGCTGAAGCCCAAGTCGTAGGCCGGTGATCTCGGGGGTCGTGCTCGCGGCCGGAACGGGCTCGCGGTTCGGGGGAACGAAGCAGGTCGTCGTCGTGGACGGGAAGCCGCTCGCCCAACACGCGATCGACGCGCTGGCTGCGGCGGGCGTGGACGAGATCGTCGTCGTGACCGGCCACGACGCCGTCGCCGTCGCAACGGTCCTGACACTCCCCGCTCAGGCACGGATCGTCTGGAACAAGGCCTACCGCGAGGGACAGGCGTCGTCGCTCGCCGCCGCGCTGCACGTGCTCGACGACGACAGCGAGGCGGCGGTGATCCTGATGGCCGACCAGCCGGGCGTCACGTTGGACGTGATCCGTTCCCTCATCTTGCGCTTCCGAGCCACGCGCAAGCAGGTGGTCCGCGTGATGTACGCCGACGGGCCCGGCCCGTCTCTGCTGTCACGCGAGATCTACGGCGAGGCCGGTCATCTGCACGGCGACGTCGGAGCGCGCATCCTGATCGCCTCACATCCCGAGTGGGTCGAGGAGGTCGCCATCGCGGGCGCCGCTCCTCGCGACGTCGACCTCCCCTCGGATCTGGAGGATATCTAGCTGTCGCGTCGTCGGCGGACCATCGTTCGTTCGTTCGGCGACTCGAAACCGAACTTCGCGTAGAGCTCGTGGGCGTCACGCGTGCCCAGGTACCACTGGAGGTCGCGGTGCTCGGCGAACTCGACCGCCTCACGAACCAGCTCGACACCGACGCCGCGACCTCGGTACTCGGGGACGACGAAGACATCCCCGAGCCACGCCATGTTCGATGCATCCGACATCACGCGACAGAACCCGATCAACGCTTTCCCGTCATACGCGGCGATCACGCGGGTCGACTCCCGCACGAGCCGCTCGATCGTCTCTCGTGAGCGACCGAGGACCCAATACGCTTCTTCGGACAGGTAGCGATGGACGGCGTCGACGTCGATGCGTTCGCGGTCGTCGTCGATCTCGAGACCGTTTTCCAGCCTGCGTCGCATCAACAGGTCAGTCCCAGCCGGCGATGCTGCAACGCGGGCAGCACCTGGCGGACACGTCGGAGCTCGGTCATGTCGAGGTCGGCGAACCAGACACCGTCGCCCTCCTCGGGCGCGCGGACCAGCACGCGACCCCACGGGTCCACGGCCATGGAATTGCCGTGCGAACGCCGGCCCTTATCCGGATCGCCGAACGTCCCCCACTGACCCGGCGCCACCACGAAGCATTGGTTCTCGATCGCCCGGGCACGGAGGAGCACCTCCCAATGATCGATGCCGGTCGCGTGCTGGAACTGCGCCGGCACGAACAGCACCTCCGCACCCATGACCATCAGCCCGCGGTACAGCTCGGGGAAGCGGAGGTCATAGCAGATCGAGAGACCGATCCTGCCGACATCGGTCTCATGCGTCACGAGCTGATCGGCAGACGTGAACGTCGAGGACTCGCGGAACGGCGGCTGTCCAGGCAGGTCGACGTCGAAGAGGTGGATCTTCCGGTACGTCGCGACCAGCTCGCCGTCGCGGTCGAGCAGGACCGACGTCGCGTACCGATGGTCGCCGGCGCTCTCGATGACGCTCCCGCCGAGCACCCACATGCCCCGCTCGCGCGCGATCGCCGCCAGGCGCGCGGTCGTGGGGCCAGGAACCGGTTCGGCGGCCGCGGCCCTGCCGGCCGACGAGCCCAGATAGGTGAAGACCTCGGGGAGCGCGGCTAGGTCGGCGTCGCCGTCGGCGGCCTCGGCCAGGAGCCGTTCCGCAAGGGCGAAGTTCGCCTCGACATCCTCGCCGGAACGCATCTGACACAGGGCAACACGCATGGAGGCCAAGTCTACGGGCGTGCGGGAGGGCGGATCCTTTCCATCCAAGTGTCTCATCGGCGCCCCCCTTGACGTCAACCGGTCACGGCGTGACGCTGAAGGTGTCGGCGCGTTCCGAGCGCGCCGCGGAAGAAGAGCGAGAACGTGCTCGTCATCGAGGTCGAGGACATCGAAACGACGCTCCAACGAGTCGCGGCGCTCGGTGGCCGCCGCCGCTTCCCCGGGATGGATCCGGAGCGGATGGTGATGGGGCGGCGAGACCATCGAGACCTCGTTCGAACTTGCCGAGTTCGAGGACCCCGAAGGGAACCTGGTCGAGATCATCCGTCGTTGACGTCGAGGGGGTGACCGACTTGATGGATCGAGCGAGGTGGTTGCAGGAACAACGCCGAGCCACCCAGGCCGACTTCGACACCCACGCACCGACCTACGATCGCGAAGACGAGGAGATGACGTCCACGCATCGACGGTTCGTGAGCGCCCTCATCGAGAGGACGAAAGCAGGCGGTCGGATCCTCGACGCCGCCTGCGGGACGGGCAAGTACTTCGGGATGGTCCTCGACGCCGGTCGTGAGGTCGTGGGGGTCGATCAATCGACGGGCATGCTGGCGGAAGCGAACTCGCGATACCCCGAGGCCCACACCGAGGCCGTCGGCCTCCAGGAGCTCGCGTTCACAGAGGTGTTCGATGCGGTGATGTGCGTCGACGCGATGGAAAACGTCTTCCCCGAGGATTGGCCCCTAGCGATCGGGAACCTCCGGAACGCACTGCGTCCGGATGGCCATCTGTACCTCACGGTCGAGACGAAGGATGCAGGAATCGTCGAGGCGTCGTTCGCCCTGGCGACCGATCGCGGACTACCCGTCGTCGCCGGCGAATACCTCTCGCACGGCTACTACCACTTCTACCCGCCGATCCCGCAGGTGCTCGAGTGGATGGACAACGCAGGCTTCACCGTGGTCGAGGAAGACCGGAGCGAGGGCAATGGGTACGGCTACGTCCATCTGCTCGCTCACGCCTGAAGCCGGTCGAGGTCATCCGCCGTTGACTTCGGACGTCTTCGGCCGGATGCCGTTCTCCGTCAAGGGGTTCGGCCGCGGCCCCATCCCGGGAGATGACGTGTCCACCCGATGCTGCTCACCCAGCCGAGCCATCATCTTCGAGGACCAGCTGCGGATCTGTTCGTAGCGCTCGCGGCCGGCCTTCGTGCCGAAGACGTACGCCGCACCTCCGACGACGACCAGACGGAGTACTCCTCCTCGCGGCTTCGCGGTGATCTTGGTCTTGCGCTCGGACGCCCGGTTCAACCTATCGAGCACGTCCTGCTGGCGATCCCGTTCACGGTCCAGCTGCCATCTCGTCATCCGCAGCTCCGTGCGCAATCGCTCGTTCTCTTCGTCCAGTCGGTCGACACGCTTCGCGTCCCGCATCGAATGCCACCTGTCGGAGAGTTTGCTCTTACTGAGATCCATGGCGGTCTCCCCTCGTATCTCAGCGTGTCCAGCGTCTCGTGCGGACCCTGTGCTCCGGGTATGTCCTCTCTGGGCGCCCGCGAAACCTCAGCCCAGGATGGCGCGGATCGAGTCGAGCGATCCCGGGTTCTCCAGGCTTGACAGATCACCGGGGTCCTCGCCGATCGCGGCCGCGCGGATCGCGCGTCGGACGATCTTGGCGCTCCGCGTCTTCGGGAGCTCGTCGACGAACAGCACGTTCGAGGGCGCGAACGCCTTGCCGAGGTGATCGGCGACCACCGACCCGAGCTCCGCGGCGAGCGCCTCGGTCCGTTCCACGCCGGGCTTCACCACGACGAAGCACCAGATCGTCTCGCCCTTGATCTCGTGCGGCACGCCGACCGCCGCCGATTCGGCGACGGCGAGATGCGACGCGAGCGCGCTCTCGACCTCGGCAGGGCCCAGCCGCTTGCCCGCGATGCTCAACGTGTCGTCGGATCGCCCGTGCAGGAACCAGAACCCGTCCTCGTCGATCGTGGCCCAGTCACCGTGAACCCATACCCCGGGGAAGCGCCGCCAGTACGTCTCGAGATACCGCTCGTCGTCGCCCCAGACGCCGCGCGTCATGGCGGGCCACGGCTGCTTGCAGACGAGCTCCCCCACCTCGCCTCGTGGAACGGGCGCGCCGTCGGGTCCCCACACGTCGACGTCCATCCCCAACGCCGGACCTCGGAGCGTGCACGACTTCAGCTCCGTGATCGGCAAGGGCGACAGGAAGCACGCGCCGACCTCGGTACCCCCGGACAGGTTGATGATCGGACACCTGCCCCCACCGACCTCATCCATCAGCCATCGGTACGGCTCGGGGTTCCACGGCTCACCGGTCGACGCCAGGATCCGCAAGGATGAGAGGTCGTGTTCGCGAACGGGCTCGATGCCGCTGGGGATCAGGGCACGGATCAGCGTCGGCGACACCCCCAAGGTGGTGATGGCGTGCCGCTCCACCGTCGCCCAGAGCCGATCCGGACCGGGGAAGTTCGGCGCTCCCTCGGTGAGGACCACCGTCGCGCCCAGCGCGAGCGCGCCAACGATCTCCCACGGCCCCATGATCCACCCGAGGTCCGTCACCCAGTGCAGCACGTCGCCCGGTCCCACGTCGACCTGGTACGCGACCTCCTCCGCGACCTTCACCAGGAATCCCGCGTGGACGTGCAGCACGCCCTTCGGCCTACCCGTCGTTCCGCTGGTGTAGCCGATGAAGAGCGGATGCTCGCTGTCGAGCGGCTCGGTGTCGAAATGGCCCGGTTGTGCCGCGACGAGCTCGTCCCACCGGACGTCACGCGCCGAGTTCCACGGTGTGTCGGTTCCCTCTAGTCTGGTCCAGACCAGTATCCGCTCGATGCCTCCCGCCTCGTCCGCGGCGCGATCCGCGATCTCTTTCATCGCGACGGGCCGCCCACGCCTGAGCGATCCATCCGCGGTGATCAGCACCTTGGCGCCGGCGTCGGCCAGGCGAGCCGCGACCGCATCGGGGCCGAACCCGCTGAAGATCGGGACCCAGATCGCGCCCAGCTTCGAGCAGGCCATGAGCGCGGCCACCGTCTCGATCGCCATCGGCATGAACATGCCGACGGCGTCCCGCTGCTCCACACCGAGGGATCGCAGCCCGTGTGCCAGCCGATCCGTCAGCTCGCGGAGCTCCCGATAGGTCACGCGACGGACCTCGCCGTCCTCGGCCTCCCACACGACCGCGACGGCTTCGGGGGTTCGGTCGGCCCAGACGTCGACGCACTGGTGCGCCACGTTCGTCTTCCCACCGGTGAACCACGTGGCCCACTCGACGCCTCGCGACGTGTCGATCACGTGCTCGTACGGCGTCAGGAACGAGATCCCCAGGTCACGGACCACGGCGTCCCAGAACCACTCGACGTCGCCGACGGACCGGGCGACGAGCTCGTCGTACGTCGCGATCCCGTGGGCACGCATGAACCGGGTCACGTTCGCGCGTTCCACGTACGCGGGCGACGGGGACCACACGACGTCCTGCACGCCGACACGGTATAACTTCGTGGGGATGGAGCCGCGAGTCGGGGTCGTCGGGATCGGCTGGTCCGGTTTCTCCCCCACCACCCCCGGGATCTCGTACAAGGAGCTGATGTTCGAGGCCGCCCGAACCGCGTACGCGGACGCCGGCATCGACCCTCGGAGCGAGATCGACTCGTTCGTGTGTGCGTCCGAGGACTTCGAAGAGGGCACCAGCATCTTCGACGAGTACGTGCCGGACCAGCTCGGCGCGGTGCAGCGGCCGGTCCAGACCGTGGCGTCCGACGGGCTGTTCGCGATCGCCACCGCCGTGATGCTGATCCGATCGGGGATCGCCAGGATCGTTGCGGTCGAGGCGCATTCGAAGGCGTCAGACGTGGTCTCGCACGGCAGGATCGAGCGCTTCGCGCTCGATCCGGTGCTCAACCGCCCGCTGGGCGTTCCGGCGCTCGCCGTCGCTGGGTTGGAGATGCGCCGGTATCTGCACGAGAGCGGCCGGACCGTGGAGGAATGCGCCGACGTCGCAACCCGGAACCGCGAGCACGCCGCGACGAACGCTCGTGCGGCGTACGCGGATGTCACCGACCGGACCCCGCTGTTCGATCCGTTGACGAGCGAGCAGGCCGCGCGGAGCACGGATGGCTGCGTGGTGACGGTGCTCGCCGCCGAGGACCGTGGCCGCCACGCGGCGGTCTGGGTGGACGGCGTGGGGTGGAGCCAGGACGCGCCCAGCTTGGAGAGCCGGCACTGGGGCGAGGCCGTGGCGGCGCGGCGCGCGGGCGAGATGGCGTATCGCCAAGCGGAGGTCGGCCCGCGCAACGTAGACGTCGCCGAGGTCGACGACACGTTCGCGTACAAGCAATTGCAGCACCTCGACGCGCTCGGTCTCCAACGCCTCGATCCCTCACGGGTGAACCGGTCGGGCGGCGCGCTCGGCGAGGGACATCTTCACGAGGCGAACGGCCTCGCGCGGTTCCTCGCCTGTGTCGAGCAGCTCCGCGCCGGCCAAGGCCGGATCGCGGTCGCACAATCGTGGCGGGGCGTGCCGAGCTCCTCGGCGGCGGCGGCGGTGTTGCGGGGGGCCGGCTAGATGGTGGGCAAGGCGGACCTCGTCTACTTCTTCGTGAGCGACATGGACCGCGCGGTCGCGTTCTACCGCGATGTGCTGGAGCTCGAACCCGGACATCGCTCCGGCGACGAATGGGCGCAGCTCGGCGCCGGGTCGTTCCAGGTGGGGCTGCACGGCGCCGGATCGGGCCCGGTCCGTCCGGGCGGGACGCTCGCGCTCACCGTGGCCGATCTGGACGCCGCCAAGGCGAAGCTCGCCTCGCGGGGCGTGGCGATCGGGCACGAGGGCGGCGGCGAAGGGCTCGGACCGCGCTTCGTCGAGTTCAACGATCCCGACGGCAACGTGCTCGCGTTGTTCGAGTACGAGGAGCACGCGTGAGGGGCCGCCGAGTCGCGGTGATCGGCGCCGGCATGACCAAGTTCGTTCGTCGCGCGCAGGAGACCGGCAAGGAGCTGTCGTGGCAAGCGGCGAGCGCAGCACTGCAGTCGTGCGAGCTCACGCTCGCGGACATCGACATCGTGTGCAGCGGCTCGGCGCCCGACGCGTTCGACGGCGTGCATCGCAAGGGCGACTACCTGGCCGATGGTTGCGGGGCGGTCGGTAAGCCCTACATCCGCACGTACGTCGGCGGCGGCACCGGCGTGTTCGCGCCGATCCAAGGCTGGTACACGATCGCGTCCGGCATGGCCGACGTCGCGCTCGTGGTCTGCGAGGAGAAGATGTCGTCCTGCCAGCCGCACCCGCAGGGCGCGTTCCTCACGATCTTCGACAACATCATCGAACGCCCGCTCGGCCCGAACCTGCTCTGGATCTTCGCGCTCGAGATGAACCGGTACATGCAGAAGTACGGCTTGGACAAGCGCGACATCGCGGCCGTGGCGGTCAAGAACAAGCGGAACGCGGCCGACCATCCTGCGGCGCTGCTCGGCCAGTCAGACATCACGATCGAGGACGTCCTGGCGAGCGAGGTCCTGGCGTGGCCGGTCCAGCGGCTCGACGTCTCGCCGATCAGCGACGGCGCGGTGGCGATCGTGATGGCGAGCGAGGAGGCAGCGCGTCGTCTGACCGACAAGCCCGTCTGGGTCGACGGCGTCGGCTGGAACCTGGACACCACGTACTGGACGAACCGCGACCTGTCCTATCCCGAGTACGTGGAGAACGCCGCGCGCATGGCCTACGACATGGCCGGCATCACCGAGCCGCGCAAGCAGATCCACATCGCCGAGCCGTACGACCCGTTCGACTACAAGGAGCTGCACCATCTCGAAGGGCTGCTGCTGTTCGACAAGGGGAAGGCGCCGGAGGCCGCGCGCGACGGCGTGACCGCGCGCGACGGCGACCTGCCGTGCTGCCCAAGCGGCGGGCTGCTCGGTGTCGGCAACCCGATCGCGGCGGCGGGGCTGATGAAGATCGCGGAGCTCTTCTGGCAGCTCCGCGGCGAGGCCGGGGCGCGGCAGGTGCCCGGCACGCCCGAGCGAGGCGTCGCGCAGGCGTGGGGCGACCTGATGCAGGTCGGAACCGTGGTCGTCATGGGGAACGACTCGAAACGGAACGGCAGCGTCGCCACCGCTCTCGACACGTCGACCCTTCCGACGAGCCATCCCTTGTCGGACGCGGAGTTCCACGCCGCCGTCGGGTCCGTCGATGACGCCCTCGACGTCTCCTACGAGTGGGATCCGGGCGAGGCGATGGGAGCGTTCTTGGAGGGCTTGCGCGATGGGAGGATCGTCGCCACGCATTGCGTGGCGTGCGAGCGGACCCTGGTGCCGCCTCGGAAGTTCTGCGAGCGATGCTTCCGTCCGACGGATCGCTGGGAAGAGGTCGCGGCGACGGGTCTGGTCGAGACGTTCTCGATCTGTCACGTGTCGTGGGACATGCAGGCGCTTGATCCGCCGGAGCTTCCGGCGGTGATCCGGCTCGACGCGACCAGCCAGGGCGGGTTCCTGCACAAGCTCGGCGAGGTCTCACCGGACGACGTGCGGATCGGGATGGCGGTCGAAGCTGTGTGGCGGCCGCTCGAGGAACGGACGGGCTCGATCCTGGACATCGCGTACTTTCGACCGACCGGCGGAGAGGGGAAGTAGATGGCGCGCAGGGTCCACGGCGAGCTACCGGTGGCGTTCCACTACACGCCGGGCGTGGGGAACACGGCGTTCTTCGAAGCGCTTCGCGATCGCGGCGTGTTGCTCGGCTCGCGCTGCAAGGCGTGCGGCGTCACGTATCTTCCCGCGCGGATCTTCTGCGAGCGCTGCTTCGCGGAGCTCGCCGCCGATACGGAGTGCGGACCGGGCGGGACGCTCGAGTCGTTCACGGTCGGCCACGTGGGGATCGACGGCGAGCCGCTCGACGCACCCGCCCAGATCGGGCTCGTGAAGCTCGACAACGCCGACACCGTGCTGATGCATCGCCTGCTCGGCGACGGCCCCTGGCGGATCGGAGCTCGGGTCGAAGCGGTCGTGAAGACGGAGCGGACCGGGTCCATCTTGGACGTCGAGGGCTTCCTGCCGGCATGAACTTCGACCTGACGCCGGAGCAGGAGGAGTTCCGCAAGGTCGTCCGCGAGTTCGCGGACGAGGTGGTCGCTCCGCGCTCCGCCGAGGCGGACCGGGAAGAGAAGCTCCCGCTCGACGTGGTGAAACAGATGGGCGACCTCGGCCTCTTCGGGTTGCCCTTCCCCGAGGCGTACGGCGGGTCCGACGCCGACGCCGTCACGTTCTGCCTGGCGCTCGAGGAGCTGGGGCGTGTCGACCAGTCGATCGCGATCACGCTCTCGGCGGCCGTTGGCTTGGCGGGCAACCTGCTGAACCGGTTCGGCACGGATGAGCAGAAGGAACGCTGGCTCGCGCCGCTGGCTCGCGGCCAGGCGCTCGGCGGGTTCGGGCTGACGGAGCCCGGCGCGGGGTCCGATGCCGCCGAGATCCACACCACCGGACGCTTCGAGGGCGGCGAGTGGATCGTCGACGGCTCGAAGGCGTTCATCACGAACTCGGGAACGGCGATCTCCACGTTCAACATCGTGGCCGCGGCCACCGAGCCGGCCGGCGGACCGCACGGGATCTCGACGATCGTCGTGCCGACCGACACGCCGGGGTTCGAGGCCGCCCCCTCGTACCGCAAGCTGGGATGGCGAGCGAGCGACACGCATGAGCTGGTCTTCCGCGACTGCCACGTCCCCCAGGAGCACCTGCTCGGCCAGCGCGGGAGAGGGTTCTCGCAATGCCTCACGGTCCTCACGGACGGTCGGATCGGTGTCGCGGCGCTGTCGGTCGGCCTGGCCCAGGGATGCCTGGACGAGAGCCTCAAGTACGCGCTGCAGCGGGAGGCGTTCGGGAAGCCGATCGGCGCCCACCAGGCGATCCAGTTCAAGATCGCCGACATGCAGGCGAAGGTCGAGACGGCACGCCTGGCGACGTATCGTGCCGCGTGGCTGAAAGATCAGGGCAGGGACTACGTAGCGGCGGGTTCGCTCGCGAAGCTGGTGGCGAGCGAGGCGGCGGTCGACAACGCCCGCGAGGCGGTCCAGGTCCATGGCGGCTACGGCTTCATGGAGGACTTCCCGGTCGCGCGCTTCTACCGCGACGCGAAGGTCCTGGAGATCGGCGAGGGCACGAGCGAGATCCACCGGTTGATCCTCGCGCGGGATCTCGGCCTGCCGGAGACGTTCTAGACGTGCCGGCGGGACGGTACGCCGTCCTGGGCGACGACGGCATCCGCGTCGGCACCGAGGAGTTCCGCTGCGCGCCCGGTCCGATGGGCTGGCGCTACTTCTCCGACATCCAGACGTCCGATCCCACGCCGCACGTGGAGACGTTCGACGTGGTCGTCGACGCCGACTGGCGTCCCGTCCGGATCCGCGTGGACACCGGCGAGCACCGGATCATGCTGGAGCCGCACGGCGGTGCGCTCACCGGTGCTCGCGACAGCGTCACGATCGACCTCCCGTGGGAGCCCGATCGTCATCTCGACTATTTCACGCCCGCCACCAACCTGATCACCACACGGCGGCTGACGGACACGACCGAGATCGACGTCGTCTACCTGGCGCCGGTCACGCTCGAGCCGACGCTCGTGCGTCAGCGCTACGAGCTGCTCGGCGACGAGGACGTCGATTCGCCGGTCGGCCGGTTCGCCGCGACGCGGTGGCGCTACACGTCGCTTGACAGCGGCTGGACGTCCGACCTGTGGGTCGCCGGCGATGTCGTGGTTCGCTACGATCGCCTGTTCGAGCTGGAGTGGTACGACCCGGGGGCGAGCGGCCCCCGGGTCCTTGCCTAGTAGGAGACGCCGTATTTAGACCTTGTGCGCCTCGACCTCGATCTCGAGGTCGACCTTCTTGCTCACGAGGAAGCCGCCGGTCTCGACGGCCATGTTCCAGTTGACCCCCCAGTCCTCGCGCTCGATCGTCGTCCTGGCGGTCGCGGCCAGCATGGGGGTCTCCCCGTCCATGCCGGGACCGGCTCCGAGGAACTCGCCGGTCAACGTGACCGGCTTCGTGACGTCCTTGATCGTCAGGTCGCCGTCGAGCTCGAAGCTCGTCCCGCCGGTCGGCCGGACGGCCGTGCTCGTGAACGTGATCAGCGGGTACTCCTCGATCAGGAGGAAGTCGCCGCTCTTCAGGTGGTCGTCGCGCTTGCCGGTATCGGTCTGGATGCTCGCGGTCTTGATCTCAACGGCCACGCGCGAGTCTTCGGGCCGTTCCGCCACCTCGATGGTGCCGGAGAACTCCGTGAACCGCCCCCGGACCTTGGTGAGCATGTGCCGGGCGACGAACTCGACGGCGGTGTGCGCGACGTCCAACTCATACGTGCCGGGGACCGGCATGGTCAGATCCTCGGTCTCCATGGTGGCCTGAGACATGTGCTCCTCCTTGTGGCTCCTGGCCGTCACCCTTTGCGACGACCTACATAACCACTAACGCAGGAATAGTTCCTAGGTATTCCGGAGTTACTAAAGATGTCTGGGTCGCCCGTCGATGATGTTGCGTGGGCGGCCCGAACCCTAGGATGAGGTCACATGACAGCGGAGAATGAGCACGACGATGGCATCTGTGAGCACTTCCAGCGTGCCGCCGGCCTGCTCGGCAAGCGGTGGAGCACCCTGATCGTGAGCGCCATGCTGGCCGGTGCCACCCGGTTCTCCGACATCGGCGAGGCGGTGTCGCCCATCTCCGACACGCTGCTCTCCGAGCGGCTGAAGCAGCTGGAGGCCGACGGGATCATCCGGCGCGACGTCACGCCGTCCACCCCGGTTCTGATCGAGTACCACCTGACCGACGAGGGCCGTGACTTGGAGCGCGTGATCAACGAGTTGCGATCGTGGGCGGAGCGCTGGGCCGAAACCCCCGTCGCGCCCTGATCCGGCCGGCCCTCACGCCTCGTCGAGCAGCGTGAAGAGCGCGGAGTGGTCGAGGTCGCCGCGGTCGGCGTCGTCGACCAACCGATCCAGTTGCGCCGCCACCACCAGGAACGCCGGGATGGGGGAATCGGCCGCCTTAGCGGCATCCAGCACGATCCGGGCGTCCTTGCGGTGGAGTCGCGCGCGGAACCCCGGCTCGAACGTTCGGTCGAGCATCCGCTGACCGTGGACCTCCAGGATCTTCGAGCCGGCGAACCCCCCGAGCAGCGCTTCCCTGACCTTCGCCGCGTCCACTCCCGAGCGTTCCGCGAGGACGAGCGCCTCGGCAACGGCCTCGATCGTGGCCGCGACCACCAACTGGTTGCACGCCTTCGTGATCTGGCCGGCGCCGCTCGGACCGACGTGCACGATGTTCTTCCCCATCGCTTGCAGGATCGGCGTCGCGCGCGCGAACGCGTGATCGGAGCCGCCCACCATGATCGAGAGCGTCCCATCGATGGCGCCGCGCTCGCCGCCGGACACCGGCGCGTCGAGCATCTCAACGTCCTTGGACGCCAGCTGTTCCGCGATCGCACGTGCGGGTCCCGGATCGATCGTGCTCATGTCGATCACGAGCGCGCCCGCCGCCACTCCCCCAGCGATCCCGTCCTCACCCAGCATGACCCGCTCGACGTCGGGCGTGTCGGGCAGCATGGTGATGACGACATCCGACGCGCGGGCGACCTCCACCGGAGACCCGGCGCGCTCGGCGCCGGCGGCAACGAGCTCGTCGACCGGCTCCGGGCTCCGCGAATGAACGGTGAGCGGGAACCCCGCCGCGAGGAGGTGGCGGGCCATGGGCGCGCCCATGATGCCCAGCCCGATGAACCCGATCCGCTCTCCGACCATGACGGTCGCTACTCTTCGACGGCCGCGTCGGCGATCTCGAGCGCGCGGTCGATGATCTCGAAGCCCTCCGACATCTGCTCCTCGGTGATGGGAAGCGGCGGGTTCGTCATCAACGTCCACCAATGGACCATGGTGAACAGGCCGTTGTCGAGCAGGAACCGGCTGACGCTCGCCATGACCTCGTTCGTGACGTTGAACGGCGACATCGGCTCCATCGTCTCGCGGTTCTTCACCAGGTCGAGCGCGCCGAACAATCCGATGTTGCGAGCGGCGCCCACCGAGCGATGCTTGTCCTTCAACTCCTGGTGGTGACGGGCCATCACGTCCCCCATCTTCCGCGTGTGCTCGATCAGATCGTCCTCTTCGTAGACGCTGATCGTGGCGAGCGCGGCGGCCACCGAGACCGGATGCGTGTTGTAGGTCAGGCCGCCCCAGAACACGTTCTCCTCGAAGTACGCCGCGATCTCCGGCCGCATGCCCAGCGCGCCCAGGGGCGCGTAAGACGACGTCAGGCCTTTGGCACACGTGATGATGTCGGGAACGACGTCCCAGTGGTTCACCGCGAACCACTCACCGGTCCGGCCGAACCCGCACATGATCTCGTCGCTCACCATGAGGATGCCGTACTTCGTGCACAGCTCGCGGACACCCTGGAGGTAGCCGTCGGGCGGGATGAGGATCCCGTTCGTGCCGGTGACGGTCTCGAGGAAGAACGCGGCGATCGTCCCGGGCCCTTCGAGCTGGATCGTCTCATCCAGCAGGGCGAGCGCCGTTTCCGCGTCGTCCGCGGGGCGCTGCGGACCGTGGTAGGGGTCGAGCACGTGCACGACCCCCGACATGGCGGGCTCGTTCGCCCAACGGCGCGGATCGCCGGTGAGCGTCATCGCGCCCGACGTCGCTCCGTGGTACGAGCGGTACCGCGCCATGATCTTGTGCCGGCCGGTGAACATGCGCGCGATCTTGATCGCGTTCTCGTTCGCCTCGGCACCCCCAAGCGTGTAGAAGGACTTCTCGATGTCACCCGGCAGGAGCTCGGCCATCTTCTGCCCGAGCAGCGCGCGCTCCTCGTACGCCATGAACGGCGAGATGTATGCCAGGCGCTCGGCCTGCCGGTGCATCGCGTCGGTCACGCGCCGGTCGCCGTGACCGATGTTCACGCCCATCAGCTGGCTGTTGAAGTCGATGTAGCGCTTGCCGTCGACGCCCCAGAAGTAGATGCCCTCCGCGCGATCGATCGCGATCGGCGAGACTTTCGATTGCGCCTGCCAGTCGTAAAGCGTGTACCGCTTGGAGAGCTCGACGATCTCTTCGGCCGTGAGCTTGCCCATCCCCATCACCCCTTCTCATCCAGCCCTGCGTCGCAGCGGCGAACCGATCACCCCTTGACGACCGCGCCGCCCTTCATCACGAACCGCACGTCCTCCAGCAGAGAGATGTCCTCGAGGGGGTCGCCCGCCACCGCGACCAGGTCCGCGAACATGCCGGGCGCGATCGAGCCCAGCCGATCCCGCCAGCCCATCAGCTCGGACGCCACCACGGTCGCGCTGCGGATCGCCTCCATCGGCGTCATCCCGAACCGCACCATGTAGGCGAACTGCTTCCCGACCCAGGCGTGCGGGTACACGCCGCTGTCGGTTCCGTACGCGATCGCGACGCCGGCCTTCACCGCCTTCTCGAAGCCTTCGCGTTGTGCGTCGGTGGTCTCGTCGTTCTTGCGGATCACGTCGGCCGACCAGCCGCCGCGAGCGCCTTCCTCGGCGATCCAATCGCCGCAGTAGACGTCGGCGACCAGATACGTGCCGTGCGATGCCATCAGCTCGATCGCTTCGTCGTCCATCAACGAACCGTGCTCGATCGAGCGGACGCCGGCGCGCACCGCGCGCTTGATGCCCTCGGCGCCGTGCGCGTGGGCCGCCACGTGCGTCCCGTAGAGCGCGGCCTCCTCGACGGCGGCGCGGATCTCGTCCTCGCTGAACTCGGGAGCGCCGGGCGACGTCCCCTCGGTGAGCACCGCCCCGGTCGCGATCACCTTGATGAAGTCGGCGCCGCCGCCCAGGATGCGCCGTACCCGTTGCCGCACCTCGTCAACGGAGTTCGCCACGCCGAACCGGAGGTCGACCGGCACCACAGCGTCGACGTCGGGCGCGAGGCCGGTGACATCGCCACCGCCGCCCGAGACCGTCACGAACGCGCCGGCGCATATCATCCGCGGTCCGGGCGTGTCGCCTGACGCGATCGCGTCGCGGAGCGCGCAGTCGACGAACGCGCGGAACGTTCCCACGTCGCGCACGGTCGTGAACCCGGCCTCGACCGTCGCGCGTGCGTTCCGGACGCCGCTCATCGCCTCCTGCGCCGCGGTCCGCATCACCAATCCCGCATAGCCCTGACCGTTCTCCATCTCGCCGATCATGTGCGCGTGCATGTCCATCAGGCCCGGCAGCACGGTGTGCCCGGAGAGGTCGATCGTGGCGGCCGAGGTCTCCGCCGGCGCCTCCGCCAACACGCCCGCGATCCGATCGCCCTCGACGACGATCACCCGGTCGTTGAGCACTTCCTCGCGCTCGACGTCGACCAGCCGTCCGGCGCGGATCAGCACGCGTTCCTCGCTCATCTGGGCATCGCGTCGAGCATATCCGTCAGACCCGCTCGGTGAAGAACACCGACTTGGCCGCGGGTCGCAGACAGTGCTCCGACGTCATGGAGGCGTTGTAGCTGCCCACGTTGATCGCGGCGACGATGTCGCCCTCCACGACCCTGGGGAACGGCAGGTCCTCGGCGAACACGTCGTCGCCCTCGTTGATGTGACCGCTGATCGTCACGTCTCGAACCGGAGACGCATCGGCCGCGCGACACAGCACCATGTCGAGCAGCGCGTGGTAGATGAAGCGCTCGCCCATCGCGTTCCAGCCGACATCCAAGCCCACGAACAGCGATCCATCCCGCTCCTCCACGGTGACGACCTCGGAGAGATTGATCGCGCACTCCTTGACCAGGAAGTCCCCGGGCTCGGTGCCGACCGCGACGCCCAGCGGCCCCAGGTGCTCCGCCAGGATCGACGCCCATCGGTCCAGATCGAGCGGGTCGTCCTCGGCGTGTTGCGGCACGCCCATCCCTCCGCCGGTGTTCACCTCAACGATCGGACACCCCTCGCCCTGCAGCATCACCACCATCTCCGCCACGCGGAGGACGACGTCGTCGAAGTCCGCGAGCCCGTCGTTCAGGTAGCCGTCGCCGACATGGAAGTGGACGGTGTCGATGGTCAGGTCGTGTCGACGCGCGACGTCGAGCGCCTCCCCGAGCTGTTCGGGGAAGATGCCGAACTTCGTGGGCCGCGCACCCGAGTAGAGGGTGCCTCCACCGCTGTGGAAGCCCGATCCGCCGCGAGGGTTGACCCGGATCCCGATGGTGCGCCCGCGCGAACGGCGACCCACCCGATCGATCTGCGTGAGGAGGTCGACTGTCAGGTGGACGTCGGGATGCGCCAGGATCACGTCGAGGTCGCGCTCCGAGAGGTTCGTGCCCGTGTAGCTGATCTCGTCGGATCGCCAACCGTGCTCGAGCGCCCATCCAAGCTCGCGGGGCGAACACACGTCCATACCGACGCTCTGGGGCGAACCCGGCTCGCCCAGCCCGCGGACGAACCGCAGGAGCTCGGGCTCGTGTTGTGCCTTCAGGGCGAGACGGACCCTGCCGTCCACGCGCGCCCTGTCGAACGCGGTCCGGAGCGCGCGAGCCTGCTCCGCCACCCGCACCAGATCGTGCGCGTACACCGGCGTGCCGTGCTCGCGCGCGATCGCCTCGGCGTCACGACCGGCGACGAACAGGCGACCGCCCCGGACGTCGAGTCCGGGGCGGGTCCACCATGGATGTGAGATTCCCTCGGCCTCCGACATGGAGGCTCAGGGTACCGGGAGGCGCTACGTCAGGCCTCGACCGCCTCCGCCGGCGCCGACGGCGCCTCGGAAGCGACGACCGGTTCCCCCGCGAGGATCTCCCTCGATGCCAGGAACGAGCCGACCATGGCGATGACGCCACCCGCGAAGGAGATCACGAGACCCGTGCTTGCGGCCGACGTGAAGACCGCCGCCGGCACGCCGACGGCTTCGCTGATCCGGCCGTAGCCGGAGAGCGACATGATCAGCAGGAACGCCGAGCTGACGGCTCCGAGGACGCCGGTGAGCCGGCGGATCTTCGCGTCTTGCAGCAGCAGGTACGCGCCGCCGAACGCGAACGCTCCGAACGCCGCAGCCATCGCTACGGTGCCGGTCCAGTCGGCGGTCCCGCTCAGGGTGCGGGTCACGGTGCCGTTGCCCAGCGGATGCGAGTACTCGAACCATCCCACCATGACACCGAGGAACCCGATCAGGCCGCCGACGGCCACGCCGACGCCTGCGTATGAGATCTTGCCAGCCTTCATGGTCCCTCCTGGGGATCCGGGGTATAGGGGGGTTGTCGGCACGCGGGGGGCCCTAGCTTGAATCGAGCCTGGACCGCCTTCGAACCAGCCTGCGATCAGTGGTAGACGAACACGGGCGTTCCGACCGGGTCCTGGTCGAACATCCACAGGGCCACCCAGTACGGGATACGCACGCATCCGTGACTGGCCGCGTACGTGGGGACCTCGGTCCACCCGTGGATGGCCCGCTCCCCGTCGAAGAAGCTCGGGTAGTAGAGGAGCTTCGGGCTGTATCCCGCGAGCTTCGACGAGATGTGGAACGACCCGTCGCGTGTGGGCGTGGAGGGCTTCCCGGTGGAGACGTGGATGATGTTCTCGACCTCACCGTCGCGGACGGTGACGAGCACCTGACGCGTCTGATCGACCTCGATGTGGAAATCGTCGGCGCGATGGCGCGGCACGAAGAGCCTGGGCGAGCCGAGGGCCCGCCACGCCGCCGCATCGACCGTCTGGATCCGTGCCATGCCCTGCACCTTGCGGAAGGCCATCACCGCGTCGGCGGTGCGGTAGTCGAAGACGTCGTCGACGCCGACCAGGTGGTAGTGCAGCTCGACGAGCCGACGCTCCAGGAGCGCGACGTACAGGCCATGCGCACCCAACGCGAGGTCGGGCAGCGACGTGATCGACGGCGCCGTCGACGCGCGCCCGGGCAACAGGTCGGGCGCGTCCGATAGCGCGCGCACCCGGTAGCTGCCGGGTCCCGGCACGCGGAACGTCGTCTTGAAGCGCCCGCGCCCGTCCATCGCCGTGCGCTTCGTCGACACGACCTGACCGCGATGCTGGAGCTCGAGCGTGACGGACTGACCCTGGCGGACGGGCGCGAACGTCCCGCGGACGGTGACGGCGGCGAAGGGCCGGACGGGACCGGAGGTCAACGTCATGAGCGGCCGGACGCCCACCGACACCGGCGCGCTGTCCACGCCGAGTGAGGACGCGTGCGCGATCAGGTTCGCTTCCGGTTGCACGTCGGTCGAGAACGTTCCATCCGTCCCCGTGGTTCCGGAATCGAGCACCAGCCCGGATACGTCGAGGATGCTCACCGCTTGGCCGGAGGTCGGCGGATCCACCTCCGCGACCAATGTCACGGATCCGTGGAACGACACGTTCTTCGCGGACGCCGTCAGGGTGAGCGCCGCGGGACCGCGCGCGGACGCGACCGTCGAGAGCGCGACCAGCATCGCGAAAGACGCAAGCACGGCAGTGACTCTGAGGCGTAAGGACATGTGGTTCATCGTACGAGACACGCGGTCGATCGAAGCGCCTCGGACGCTAGAAGTACGTGGCGATCGCGTCCACGACACGGTCGTCGTCGTCGAGCACCGGGATGACCCGCCACTTGTCGAACGCGGTGCACGGGTGGCTCAGCCCGCATCCAACCACATCACCCACCTCGAGCGACGTGCCTGGAATGACGGTGCCGTACGCGTGCTGATCGTTCAGCTCGCGGATCGTCAACCTCCCGGCCACATCCCAAGCGTCGGCGCCTGATCGCACGACCTGAGGGATGGGCATGTCGATGTCGAACGGCACGTCACGCTTGCCGAACCCCAGCAGGGCGAGACCAGGCTCCGGACGCGAGAGCACCGAGCCCCAGAGCTCCAAGGCCGGCTGGAACCCGCGATCTCCGTCGCGCGCGGGCAGCGGTGAGACCCGCTCGTAGATCCCCGAGTCGTGGGTCACGTAACACCCGGAGCGCAGCACCACGCGAACGTCGGCGTCACCGGGCCACGGCCCGCGCAACCGATCCACCACCAGATCGAAGAACGCGCTGCCGCCGGCAGTGAGCACGATCCGTTCGCCTCCGTCGAAGGTTCCGGCGTCGATCATGGTTCTCGTCAGCTCGCTGAGACGATCGAGATAGTCGAGGACGAGCGCCAAACACTCCGGCGAGCGGTCGTGACAGATGGTTCCCTCGTAGCCGGCCACGCCCGACAGATGCAAGACGTCCGACGAAGCCACGCGCCCGGCGACGTGCACCGCCTCCGGGATGGTGCGACAACCGGTCCGACCACCTTCGAACCCCAACTCGACCAATACCGAGAGAGGCCGATCGGGATGCAGCGCGCGGAGCCGTTCCTCCAGGATGTCGACGCCGCGATCCGAATCGACGTAGCACACGAACGCGAACGCCGGATCCGCAAGCTGCGCCGCCGCCCAATCGATCGAGACTGCGTCGACCAGTTCGTTGGCCAACAGGATCTGCGGCACACCAGCGGCACGCATCACGCGTGCTTGCGTGACCGTGGCTGCGGTGATCCCCCAAGCGCCGGCGTCGAGCTGTCGGCGCCAGAGTTGCGGCGCCATGGTGGTCTTGCCGTGCGGCGAGATGTCGACGCCCCAGGCCCGGCAGTACTCGGCCATCAACGCGAGGTTGTGCGCCAGCGCTCGCTCGCGGAGAATCATCACCGGCGTCGGGAGATCGCGGAGCGTCCACCCCTTGCCGGCGACATCGGTGATGGACAGCGGTCCGTCAACCGCGGGGAAACCCTTCGTGCCTTCGTCGATCCGGAGAGTCTCGATGCGGCAGGGTAGCAAGCGGGCTCCTGGTGGAGGTGAGGGGATTCGAACCCCTGGCCTCTGCCGTGCGAGGGCAGCGCTCTACCGGGCTGAGCTACACCCCCAGGAGATGGTCAGCCTAGCAAAGGGGTCCGACGAACCGGCTACGCGCCGGCCATGTCGCTCGCGGAGCGGACCACCACGTGAACCCGGTCGCCCTCACCGATCGAGCCGAGCCCGTTGAACGTCGGGCGCGCCCATCCGCTCATGCCGTCGACGACGTACCGGGGGACGGCGGTCACGGGGGTCTTGACCCGCGCGGGCCGTCTGGCGGCACGCACCGTCTCGTGCGGCTGCACCGCGGCGCGGTGCTTGATGGAGAGCAGGAGCCACACGTACAGCACCAGGAGTCCACCGAAGATGCCGGACAGCGCCCACACCGCATGGAGCGGCGGGACCAGGCCGATGAGGAACGTGAGCCCGATCGACTCGATCAGGAAGACGAGCACCTTGCGGCGTCGTTCGCGAAGCCTCGCCCGCCTGCGCTCCGCCACACCCACGAACCGTGCGCCTTTGCGGGGGGTGACGATCCACCGACCCTCGCTGCCTTGCGCCTCTGCGTGTGCCAAGAGCTCCATCCTGCGTTCGAAATCTTCGACGCTGTGCTCAGTTCCACGCCGCCGACGGTCCGACGGCAGCAGGAACGCCACCCACATGATGCCCAATGCCGCGAGGAGTAGCCAGTCCACGCGCCAGCCTCCCGCCTGTCGACCCCCGCTTCGAACACAACATCTAGGCTGCAACAGCACGCTAGCAGCGACATATGGGGTGGGAAAGCACATCGATGTGATTTCCATGACTAGCCCGTTCGGAAGATGCTGTCCGCCATCCGGCCCTCATCCTATGGATCGTTCGGTGGCAGGATGAGAGGCGTGGATCGTCGCCGCATCGCCCTGACCCTCGTCCCGATCCTGCTCGCGGCCTGCACGGCGGCGCAGGCGAGG
>JBBQVZ010000048.1:0-22139 GCA_038211015.1 Actinomycetota bacterium
CCTGCGGCTGGCGATCGAGGACTGGCCCGGTCACCCCCCGTACGAGGTGATCCATCATCCCGGCGCGGCGGCGGTCCTTCCGATCCTGCCGTCGAACGAGGTGCTGCTGGTGAAGCAGTTCCGTCCTCCGGTTCGTCAGACGTTGACCGAGATCCCCGCCGGCCTGTTGGACGTGGAGGGCGAGGACGCGCTCACCTGCGCCTCGCGCGAGCTGTTCGAGGAGACGGGATATCGGCACCGGGCGATCGAGTTCCTGGGTGGCTACTACGCCTCGCCCGGCTTCACCGACGAGTACGTGCACCTGTTCTGGGCGAGGACCGATGAAGAGCCCGCCGGCGAACCGGAGGAGGGGATCGAGGTCGTCCGGATGCCGTTCGGCCGGATGGTCGACGCCGCGCGTGCCGGCCGGGTCCGCGACGTGAAGACCGCGGTCGCGCTGTTGATCGCCGCCGCACGGCCCCCGCTCCCATGAGCCCGTGCGAGCCGTGGTCAGTGCGGGAGGCTCCGGTACGCTTGGCCGGTCGCCGGTCGACGAGGGGGCTTCGGTGATCGTCGGGATCCCGAAAGAGGTCAAGGACAACGAGTATCGGGTCGCGGCGACCCCCGAGGGTGTCCGCGAGCTGGTGCACGCGAGCCATCGGGTCGTGGTCGAGACGGGTGCGGGCGACGGCTCTGCGCTTCCCGACTCCGACTTCGCCTCCGGGGGCGCCGAGATCCTCCCGGATGCCGACGCCGTCTTCGCGGCCGCCGACATGATCCTCAAGGTGAAGGAGCCCCAACCCCAGGAGTACGAGCGGTTCCGCGAGGGGCAGATCCTGTTCACGTACCTCCACCTGGCAGCCGACGAGGGGCTCACGCGATTCCTGGCGGAGCGCGGGGTCGCCGCCGTCGCCTACGAGACGGTGCAGCTCCCGGACGGCCGCCTGCCGCTCCTCGCCCCGATGTCCGAGATCGCCGGGCGGATGGCCCCGCACTGCGGTGCGGCCAACCTCGAGCGGCCAAAGGGCGGTCGAGGTGTGCTCATGGGCGGCGCCTCCGGTGTGGCCCCTGCGCAGGTCGTGGTCCTTGGCGCCGGCATGGCGGGAACGAACGCCGCGTGGATCGCCGCCGGGATGGAGGCGGAGGTCGCAATCGTCGACAGGAACGTCGACCGGTTGCGCTTCGTCGATCAGATCTGGCGGGGCCGGATCCAGACCGTGATGTCCAGCCGGCTGGCCATCGAGCGGCTGGTGACACACGCGGACCTGGTGATCGGCGCGGTCCTGGTTCCGGGAGCGAAGGCGCCGCACCTGGTGACGGAGGACATGGTGGCGGGCATGCCTCCGGGAGCGGTCGTCGTGGACATCTCGATCGACCAGGGCGGCTGCTTCGCGACCTCCCACATGACGACGCACTCGAGTCCGACGTACATATCGCACGACGTCGTCCACTACTGCGTCGGCAACATGCCGGGAGCGGTCCCGCGCACCTCCACGTACGCGCTCACCAACGTCACGATTCCGTACGCGGTCGAGATCGCGAACGAGGGGTTGGAGGGCGCGATACGCAACGACGCGACGATGGCTCTCGGCGTGAACGTCTACGGAGGCCGCGTGACCAACCCGGGCGTCGCGGAGGCGCACGCCATGCCGTTGACGCCGCTCGCCTCGCTCGTGGACGGGCTGGGCTGAGCGGCCGGCCGGCGGGCGATGGCGGACACGCTCCCGATGTGGGCCGAACGGTACCTCGACCACCTCGCCGTCGAACGCGGCCTCTCGGCGAACACCCTCGCCGCGTATCGCCGCGACCTCCGCCGATACATCGCGTTCTGCGAGCGGCGCGAGGTCGTCACGCCGGGAGATGTGGACGAGTCGACCATCCGGTCGTTCGTCGCGTCGATCTCGGCGTCGACCTGGGGCGACGAGGAGCGCCCGTACAGCGCGCGCTCGGTCGCACGTGCGCTCTCATCGGTGCGATCGTTCCATCGATTCCTGCTGCGCGAGGGCGGTATCGATCGGGACCCTGCCGCCGCCGTGATGCAGCCGAAGCTTCCGCGTTCGCTGCCGCATCCGCTCCCGGTCGAGGAAGTCTCGCGACTGCTGGAGGCTCCCGACACCTCGACGCTCGCAGGGGTCCGGGACCATGCGATCCTCGAGGTCCTGTACGGGGCCGGTCTGCGCATCTCCGAGCTGGTGGGGTTGGACGTCGACGACGTCGATCTGGAGGAGGGGTTCGTCCGGGTCCTCGGCAAAGGGGGGAAGGAGCGGGAGGTCCCCCTGGGTGCGTTCGGCCGCGACGCGGTGACGGTCTATCTCACGCGGGCCCGACCGGCGTTCGCGTCCAAGGCCAGCCGCGCCGCGCTCTTCCTGAACCAGCGCGGCGGCCGGCTCACGCGACAGAGCTGCGCCCGGCTGCTCGCCGCCGGCGTCCATGCCGCGGGGATCGAGCGCCGCGTGACGCTCCACACGCTCCGCCATTCCTTCGCGACCCACCTGCTCGAAGGCGGTGCCGACGTCCGGGTGGTGCAAGAGTTGCTCGGCCACGCGAGCGTCGCCACCACCCAGATCTACACGTTGGTGACGAAAGATCACCTGCGTGAGGTGTACTACACGTCACATCCCCGCGCTCGGCGGGGGCGGACCCGAGGGAGCTGAGCCGGATGGTCGAGGAGGAGCTCGTCGAGCGCATGCGTCTGGCGCTGACCGAGCAGCGCGCCCAACTTCGTCGCGAGATCGCGGAGCAGGGTGCCGATCCCGACAGCGACGACGTGTCGTTCGGCGACGACGCCGGGTTCTCGGACCGCTCGCACAGCACCCAGGAACGCTCCCGCCTCATCTCCGTCGTGCAGTCGCTCCGATCCAACCTCGCCGAGGTCGAGCGGGCACTCGGTCGGATCGACACCGGCACGTACGGCACGTGCGAGCGATGCGGGAAGCCGATCGACCCCGCGCGCTTGGAGGCGCGGCCGTGGGCGCTGCTGTGCATGGACTGCAAGCAGAAGCGGTGAATAGATGAGCGGATCCCTGGTGCCGCGCGTGCTCCTCGTCGTCTGCGATTCGTGGGGCGTGGGTGACGCCCCGGACGCGGGAACGTACGGCGATCTCGGCGCCGACACCCTCGGGAACACCGCCCGGACGGTCGGCGGCCTGCGTGCGCCCAACCTCGAGGCGCTCGGCCTCGGCCACCTCACCGCGATCGAAGGGGTGCCGGCCCGCGCCGATGCCGGCTCGGCCCACGGCCGCGCGACCGAGCGCTCCGCCGGCAAGGACACGACCACGGGCCACTGGGAGATGATGGGGATCCTGCTCGATCGGCCGTTCCCGCTTTACCCCGAAGGGTTCCCGCCCGAGATCGTCGAGCCCTTCCAGGAGGCGATCGGTCACGAGATCCTGGGGAACGTCCCCGCTTCGGGCACCGAGATCATCGCCGAGCTGGGGGAGGAGCACGTCCGCACCGGAAGGCCGATCGTCTACACGAGCGGTGACTCCGTCTTCCAGATCGCGACCCACAAGGACGTGGTGCCGTTGCCGACCCTCTACGAGTGGAGCCGCGTCGCTCGGCGCCTGCTCACCGGTGGGCACACGGTCGGGCGGGTCATCGCACGACCGTTCGAAGGGCCGGTGGGGGGGTTCGTCAGGTCGCCCGAGCGGCGGGACTTCGCCGTCCCGCCGCCGGGTCCTACGGCGCTCGACCGTCTCCAGGCGGCCGACGTGCCCGTGTACGGGGTCGGGAAGATCCGCGACATCTTCTCCGGTCAGGGGGTCACCGAGGGCCGGTATTCGGATTCGAACGACCACGGGGTCGAGCTGACGCTCGACTACCTGAAGCGGCCGTCCCCGGCGTTCATCTTGACGAACCTGGTCGACTTCGACTCCAAGTACGGGCATCGCAACGACCCCGCCGGGTACGCGAAGGCGATCGAGGCGTTCGATCGCCGGCTCCCGGACCTCATCGGCGCCCTCCGGGGCGGCATCCTGTTCATCACGGGCGATCACGGCTGCGACCCCACGTCTGCCTCGACCGATCACACGAGGGAGCGGACGCCGCTCCTGGCAGCGGGGCTGCCGGGTGGGCCGTACGAGATCGGTACCCGCGGATCGTTCGGCGACCTGGGTCAGACGATCGGGGGTCTCCTCGGGGTAGATGTCGAGGGTCTCGAGGGCGACAGCTTCGCCGACCGGATCGGGTTCGGCGCGTGATCGAGGTGGACCCCGTCTCGAGGTTGAGCTTCAGGTCGAAGGCCTGCTTCATGACGATCGACGCAGCGGCTGGACGTGCAGGTGAGGGTCACAACGAGCGCTCCCTGAGACAGGGGAGAGGCTGCGGATGACCCTCGACGATCCCCGCGTGGTCGTGGCTGCCAAACGCGACGGACAGACCCTGGCTGCGGCTGACATCCAGGCTTTCGTCGAGGCCTACGCGACCGGAGGGGTCTCCGATGCGCTCGCGGCCGCGTTCCTCATGGCGAGCTTGCTCCAGGGGCTCGACGACGGCGAGACGCTCGCCCTGACCCGGGCGATGATCGACTCCGGCGACACGGTGTCGTTCGGCGACCTCGGCCGGCCCACGGTGGACAAGCACTCCACGGGAGGCGTGGCCGACGGCGTCACGCTCGCGTTCGCGCCGATCGCCGCCGCGCTGGGGATGGCGGTGGCGAAGCTCTCGGGCCGCGGGTTGGGCCACACCGGCGGCACGCTCGACAAGCTCGAGTCGATCCCCGGACTGAGTACCGATCTCTCGGCCGCAGAGATCGCCCGTCAGGTGACGGACGTCGGATGCGCCGTCGCCGCGCAGTCCGCGAACCTCGTTCCGGCCGACGGGAAGCTCTACGCCTTGCGGGACGCCACAGCCACCGTTCCCTCGGTCGCGCTGATCGCCGCCAGCGTCATGTCGAAGAAGCTGGCCGTGGAGACCGATCGGATCCTGCTCGACGTGAAGGCGGGTTCGGGAGCGTTCATGAAGACGCCGGAGGAAGCCGAGGTCCTCGCGCGGGCGTGCCTGACGCTGGCGCGAGGATGGGGCCGTCCCGCCGAGGTCGCCGTCACGGACATGTCGCAGCCGCTCGGCGACGCCGTGGGCAACGCGCTCGACATCGTCGAAGCGGTGGGGCTCCTCCGAGGAACGTTCCGCGGCAGGTTGCGGGAGCTGGCCGTGGCCTTCGCGGCGAGGGCGCTCGAGGCCACGGAAGGCGTCAACCACGACGAGGCCCTGGCACGGGCCGAGCGCGCGCTCGACAGCGGAGAGGCCCTCGAACGGTTCCGCGGGATGGTCGAGGCGCAGGGTGGCGACCCCCACGTGGTCGACGATCCGGAGGCCGTGCTCCCGAAGGCGCCCGTCGTCATCCCCATCGAAGCCGATCGAGACGGTACGCTCGCCGCCGTGGATGCTGAGGCGATCGGATCGGCGAGCGTCGCATTGGGGGCGGGGCGGATCCGTAAGGGCGACCCGATCGACCCCGCGGTCGGGATCGTCGTCCACAGCAAGATCGGCGACCTGTTGGTTCCCGGTGAGCGGCTCGGCGACGTGCACGCTCGCTCGTCGGAGGACGCCGCAGAGGCGTCGCGGCGCGTGCTTGCGGCGTTCACCCTCACCGAGGACGTCGTGCAACCCCCTCCGCTCGTCTATCGCTGGATCGACGACGAGCCGACGCGGTGACCGAGTTCCGTTTCGCTCTCTACCTGGCGGGATCGCTCCTCGTGGGGATGAGCGCACGCGAGTTCGCCCGGGCGTCCATGGCCTCGCGGCTGCACGACCCGACACCGCGACTGTGGGGACGCCTGACGTTCAGCCCGAAGGTGTGGTTCGAGCCGTTCGGCAGCGGCCTGCTTCCGGCCCTGATCCTGCTCTTGTGGGGTGTGGGGGCCGCGTTCCTCCCTCCGCCTGTCGCCTATGGCAAACCCGCACCCGTCGATCCCAACTTCTTCCGCAACCGGACTCGCGACACGGTATTCACGTCGCTTGCCGGCCCCGCCGCGAACCTGGCACTCGCGGCCGTCGGCGGGACGGCGATCAGAGCCGGGATCACCGGTGATGTCGGCCTCGTCGCCCTCGCTTTCATGCTGGCGAACCTCTCGTTGATGATCTTCCACCTCGTCCCGATCCCCGGACTCGACGGCGCGAGGATGCTCGCGCTCGTGCTCCCGCCGCGTGCGGCGGAGGTCTACCGCAACGCGGACCAATACCTGCCGCTGATCGTGCTCATCGTGCTGTTCATCTTCGCGGGTCCGCTGATCTCGATCGTGAACTCGCTCACGGACTCGCTCTGCAACCTGCTCGCCGGGTTGCCATGCCCGCCGTAGGTCCCCGGCCGGGCGTGGGGGCCGCGCTATCATCGGCCATCGACAAAGCCACCTCCGACCTCGACCGCAGCGCGCGTGTGCTGACGGGCTTCCGACCGACCGGGCGGTTGCACGTCGGCAACTGGGCGGGGAACATCGGCAACGCCGTTCGCCTGCAGGACGAGGGCTACGAGTGCTTCTACTTCGTCGCCGACTGGCACATGCTCACGACGCACTACGACCGGACAGAGACCCTCCCGGCCGCTGTCGAGGGTCTCGTGCTAGACCTGCTCGCGGCCGGGATCGACCCCGCGCGCTCGGTCGTGTACCGCCAGTCCGACCTCCCCGAGGTCGCGGAGATGGCGCTGCTGCTGGGGATGATCACGCCGCTCGGATGGCTGGAGCGCGTGCCGACGTTCAAGGAGCGACTGCGGGACCTGGCCGAGCGCGACATCGCGAACTTCGGATTGCTGGGTTACCCCCTCCTGCAGACGGTCGACATCACGATCGTGCGGGGACAACTGGTGCCGGTCGGCGAGGACCAGGTTTCGCACCTCGAGATCTCGCGTGAGATAGTCCGCCGGTTCAACCGGTTGTACGGCGACGTGCTCCTGGAGCCGCAGGCGTTGTTGTCCGACTACCCGATGATCCCGGGCTCCGACGGCCGGAAGATGTCGAGCTCCCTGGACAACACGATCGAGCTCGACGACGACCCAGACACGATCCGCTCGAAGGTCCGCATGTTCATCACGGATCCCCAGAAGGTGCGCCGCGGCGACCCCGGCCGTCCGGAGATCTGTCCGATATACGCGTTGCACCGCAAGTTCTCTCCCGACATCCTGGAGTGGACCGACGAGCATTGCCGGACCGGCGAGCTGGGGTGCGTCGACTGCAAGACGAACCTGGCCGACCGCATCATCGAGCAGCTCACGCCCTTCCGCGATCGTCGGGCCGAGCTGGGAGCGAAGCCCGGTCTGGCCTCCGACGTGCTCGCCGCCGGCGCCGACAGGGTGCGGCCCGTCGTGGAAGAGACGATGGCGGCCGTGCGGGCCGCGATGCACTTCGGATGAGCGACACGGACGCGATCCCCGCCGGAAGCTTCGCCGTCGACCTGCCCGTCTACACGGGGCCGTTCCGCCTGCTGGCGGAGTTGATCATGGAACAGAAGGTGGACGTGTGCGACATCGCGGTGGCGACCGTCACCGACCGGTACCTCGCCTACGCGAAAGAGGCCGAAGGATGGAACCTGGAGGAGGCGACCTGGTTCCTGGCGATCTGCGCCATGCTCCTCGAGCTGAAGGTCGGCCGGCTGATGCCCCGGCACACCGAGCAGGACGAAGAGGATCTGCTCGGCGCCTCTCCCGATATGGCGTACGCGAGGAGCATCGAGCTTGCAGCGTTCCGCAAGGTCGCGCTGGAGCTCGCGAGACGCCTCGAGGACGAGGCGGGGTTCTTCGCCCGCGACGTCGGACCCGGACCGGAGTTCTCACACCTCTACCCCGATCCGATGGAGACGATGGTCGCCGACGATCTCGCCCGGGTGGCGGCCCAGCTGCTACGACCGCCGCCGACGCTCGACCTCTCCCACGTGACGCCGATCCGCTACTCGGTCGAGGATGCGATGACGGCCGTGAGCGAGCGGATGGCGGGGTTCGGCGGCCCGGCTTCCTTCCGTGACCTTGTCGCGGACTGCGCCGACCGGATCCACGTGGTGGTGCGGTTCCTGGCCATCCTCGAGCTGTACCGTGAAGGGAAGGTCGAGCTTCAGCAGGGCCCGACGTTCGGAGAGATCGAGGTCGAGTGGAATGCCTGAACTCCCAAGAAGCCCAACAGATGACCAGCAGATGAGCGGCGACGCCGTCCCGGGGGAGGACACCCGCGCGCTCGAGGCTCTGTTCTTCGTCTCGGACGAGCCGATCGCGGCGTCCGTGCTCGCCCAGGCGCTCGACGTCGACCGGCGGACCGTCGAGGGGCTGTGCGCCCGCTTGGCGCGGGAGCTGGAGGACCGTGCGTCCGGTCTGGTCCTGCGAAACGTCGCCGGGGGGTGGCGCCTCTTCACGCATCCCGACGCCGCGCCGGTCGTGGAACAGTTCGTCCTGTCGTCTCGACAGGCGCGCCTGACGAAGGCCTCGCTCGAGACGCTGTCGATCGTCGCCTACAAACAGCCCGTCACTCGGCATCAGATCTCTGCGATCCGCGGAGTGAACTCGGACGGCGTCCTGCGGGCGCTGACCGACCGCGGGTTGATCGAGGAAGCCGGACGTGAGGAGACGCCCGGACGTCCGGTCCTCTACGGCACCACTCCGGGCTTCTTGGAGCGACTCGGTCTGCCCTCCCTCGCCTCCCTCCCGTCGCTCGCCCCCCTCCTGGGGATCGACGCCGAAGAGACGGCCGACGACGTAGCGGTCGACCTGACGGCGGAGGAACGCGACCCCGAGCCGTCATCCGACGACGCCCCCGCCTGACCCGTGCCCGTGGAGCGCGTTCAGCGCGCGCTGGCCCGGGCCGGCTTCGGCTCGCGTCGAGCCTGCGAGCAGCTGATCGTCGACGCTCGCGTGACCGTCAACGGCACGGTCGCCACGCTCGGCGATCGCGTCGACGCCAGCGTGGACTCGGTCACCGTCGACGGGGTGACCGTGAACCTCGACCCCAACGTGAGGTACTACGCGCTGCACAAGCCGCCCGGGGTCGTGACGACCATGCACGATCCGCAGGGACGACCGGACATCCGGGGGTTCCTGCCGGAGGAGGGTCCGCGGGTGTTCCCAGTGGGGCGTCTCGACCGTGATAGCGAAGGGCTGCTCCTCCTCACGAACGACGGAGAGATGGGCAACCGTCTGCTGCATCCGCGCTACGCGATCGAGAAGGAGTACCTGGCCGAGGTGGAGGGTGCCCCGACGGATCGGCAGATCGCCCGGATCCGTCGGGGTGTGGAGCTCGACGACGGCCCGGCGAAGCCCACGTCCGTACGGATCGTGGCCGCCAGCGGACCCCGAGGCGCGGTCAGGCTGACGATGACGGAGGGGCGCAAGCGCGAGGTTCGTCGCCTGCTCGACGAGGTTGGGCTCCCGGTGACGCGCCTGGTGCGCCTGCGCGTCGGTCCGGTGAAGCTGGGGAACCTGGCGCCCGGGGCGCTTCGCGAGCTGACACCGGAGGAGATCCGCTCTCTCGCGCGGGCCACCGACATGTAGCCTTGTCGCTCCGGGGCAATGGCTCCCGGGGAGGGAATACATGATGAGGGTTCGTGCCGCCCGTGGGGCCATCGTCGTTGATCGCGACGACCCCGAGCTCGTGTTCGATGCGACAGAGCGACTGCTCTCGACGGTGCTCGAACGCAACGACGTCGGCCAGGACGACCTGATCAGCGTGCTGTTCACGGTCACGGACGACATCCGCTCGGCGTTCCCCGCCGAGGCCGCGCGGCGCATGGGGCTCGGCCAGGTGCCGTTGATGTGCGCCCGGGAGATCCCCGTCGAAGGATCGATGCCGTCGGTGATCCGGCTGTTGGCGCACTTTTACTCCGAGCGGACCTTGGACGAGGTCGCCCACGTGTACCTCGACGGCGCGGAGTCGCTACGCGATGACCTCGACCGCGGCTGAGCGCATCGCGATCGTCGGCACCGGTCTGATCGGCACGTCGATCGCCATGGCGTCCACACGTGTCGGATACGACGTCTCGGGTTGGGACGCCGACGCCGATGCTCTCGCCCTCGCCGTCGAGCGGACGTCGCTCCGCGGCGCGCCCTCCCTGGAGGATGCGGTGGCGGGCGCCGACATCGTGGTCGTGTGCGCTCCGGTGCCGTCGATCCCGGAGCTCGTGGGCCGGGCCCTCGAGGCGGCTCCCGCGGCGATCGTCACCGACGCGGGCAGCATCAAGGATCAGATCGTTCGCGAGGTCGCGATCCTGGCCGGCGCGGCGGCCGGACGGTTCGTTGGTGGACATCCGATGGGCGGTTCGGAGCGCTCCGGTCCGGAGCACGCATCCGCGTCGGTCGTCGACGGGATCGTCTGGGTGCTCACACCCGGCCAGGAGGCGGAGTCCCAGGCGGTCGCGATGCTCGAGGCATGGATCGGGCGGATCGGCGGGCGTCCTGTGCGGATGTCATCGGAGCGACACGATCGCCTGGTGGCGTTCGTCAGCCACCTTCCCCAGATCGCCTCGACCGCCTTGATGGGGCTCGCGGCGACCGAGGAGGCCGACGAGCCGGACATCCTGCTTCTGGCCGCGGGCGGGTTCCGCGATCTCACGCGCCTCGCCTCGTCGAACCCGGCGTTGTGGAGCCAGATCCTGCTCTCGAACCGCGAGGCGATCTCCGAGGCGATCGATCTCTACTCAGCGCGGCTGGCGGACCTTCGCGCGATGGTGATGGAGGGACGAGGCACGGACGTCGAGGAGACGTTCGAGGATGCCAAACAGGCCCGACTGCGTCTGGCCGCCAAACCCCAGGTACGGGCCGGGGTGGCGGTGCTCCAGGTCCAGGTGCCCGACCGGCCCGGAGCTCTCGCGGACCTCACGACGGTCCTCGCCGAGCATTCCGTGAACATCGAGGACCTCCAGATCGTCCACTCGCCGGAGGGAGGGCGCGGGATCGTGCACCTCACCGTCGCCGCCACCTCGGCCGACGACGCTCTCGGCGTGCTCGCATCCCGGTCGTTCGACCCGATCCGTCTGGCCTGAGGTCGAGCGGTGCGTGTCCGAGTGACGCCCGGCGGCACCCTGCGGGGAGAGGTGCGCGTACCCGGCGACAAGTCGATCGCGCACCGCTGGTTGATCTTGGCTGCGACCGCTCGCGGACGCAGCCGTCTAGTAGGGCTTCCGGCTTCCCTCGACGTGGGCTCGACAGCGGCGTGCCTCGCCCTGGTGTCCGATCGAGGTCGACCTGCACTCGAGGCTTGGTCTCGAAACGTTTCGGCGCCCACCGAGGGTCACGGTTCCACGTGGAACGACGATGCCTTCGAGGACGGGTCGGCGACACTTGAGGTCGAGGGTGAGGGGCGATCGGCGCTCACCGAGCCCGCCGCTCCACTCGATTGCGGGAACTCCGGCACCGCGATGCGTCTGCTCGCCGGGACGCTCGCCGCGGCGCCGTTCCGAGCGGTGCTCGCCGGCGACGCGAGCCTGTCCACGCGGCCCATGGAGCGTGTGGCGGCTCCCCTTCGGCAGATGGGAGCGACGGTGACGACCGCCGACGGCCATGCGCCTCTGCAGATCGGCGGCGGGCCTCTCTACGGGATCTCGTATGCGTTGCCGATCCCAACGGCGCAGGTGAAGGGCGCGGTGCTCTTCGCCGGGATCGCCGCCGAGGGAGAGACCGTGATCACCGAACCGGCGGCGACCCGCGACCACACGGAGCGCGCGTTCGCATCCCTCGGCGCGCCCATCTCGAGCGACGGGACGACGATCACCCTGCAGGGCGTGTATCAGCACGACGCGTTCGCCGCGACCGTCCCGGGGGATGTCTCGTCCGCCGCGTTCCTCGTTGCCGCCGGCGCGTTGACGGGATCGGAGCTGACCATCCGTGGGGTTGGGCTCAACCCGAGCCGTCTGCATTTCCTGCGCGTCCTGGAGCGGATGGGCGTTCGGGTCGAGACGCGCCCGACGGGGGAGGAGCTCGGAGAGCCGGTCGGGGACCTGTGGGTGGCCCCCGGCGCCGAGCTTCGTGGCACCGAGGTCGCCGCGTCGGAGCTCCCACTCGTGATCGACGAGGTTCCGGTCCTGGCCCTCATGGCGACGCACGCCCACGGTGAGACCTGGTTCATCGGGGCCGCTGAGCTCCGGGCGAAGGAGAGCGACCGGCTCACCGGCGTGGCTGAGGGCGTTCGCGCGCTCGGGGGGCACGCGGGGGTGGAGGGGGACGACCTGGTGGTGCCGGGCCTCGGGCTGCGAGGAGGGGTTGCGGACGGTCGCGGCGACCACCGGTTGGCGATGGCGTTCGCGGTCGCGGCCCTGGCGGCGGACGCCCCGAGCGAGATCGAGGGCATGGAAGCCGCGGGCGTCTCGTTCCCCGGGTTCGTCGAGACACTCCGAGGGCTCGGCGCATCACTGGAGGACGCGACATGACGCCGCTCAGGGTGGTAGCGATCGACGGGGCCGCGGGTTCCGGCAAGAGCACGCTCGCACGGGGTCTCGCCGAGGCACTCGGCCTTCCGTACGTGAACACGGGGATCATGTACCGCGCGCTGACACAGGCCGCGCTCGATGCGGGGATCGACCCCGACGACGGCGACGCTCTCGCCGGGCTGATGTCGAGGTTGAGGTTCGGGCTGTCGGACGGCGACCCGCAGGAGATCGAGGTCGAGGGTGCGGCGCCGTCTCCGGCGCTCGTGTCGGAACGGGTCGAGGCTGAGGTGTCCCACGTCGCCCGTCACCCGCAGGTTCGCGCCCTGATGCGTGAGGGTCAACGTACGCTCGGCCTGCCGGGCGCGGTGGTCGAGGGTCGAGACATCGGTTCCGTGGTGTTCCCCGACGCACCGGTCAAGCTCTTCCTGACGGCGGCGTCGCGAACGCGCGTCGAACGACGCGCGGAGCAACGAGGCGCGGCCGATCCCGTCGATGTGGAGGAGGCGCTCCACCGCCGCGATGCCAGGGACGCCAAGGTGAATCCGTTCGAGCCCGCAGCGGACGCCAACGTCTTGGACACGAACGACCGAACGGTCGGCGACACTCTGGAGATGGCGATCGCGATCGTCCGTGTCCGCGTACCGGAGCTCTTCCCGTGACCGGCGCCCTTCCCAAGGTCGCGGTGATCGGTCGACAGAACGTCGGTAAGTCGACGCTCGTGAACCGGCTGTTCGGCCGGCGCGAGACGATCGCCGATGAGATGCCGGGTGTGACGCGCGATCGCGTCGAGGTACAGACCACGTGGCGCGACCGAACGTTCGCGCTGATCGACACCGGGGGCTACACCCGAGTCGCTCGAGGGATCGAGTCGCTCGTGGCGAGCCAGGCGGACCGAGCGGCGGCGGAGGCGGACCTCATCCTTCTGATCGTCGACGTGCAGGCGGGTGTCACGGAGGAGGACGCCATGCTCGCCCGTCGCCTCCGTCGTTCCACCGTTCCGGTGCTGGTCGTCGCCAACAAGGCCGACGGCGAACGCGAAGAAGCCGACGTCGCCGCGTTGTATGCGCTCGGCTTGGGCGAGCCGCTGCCCGTCTCGGCCCTCCACGGGCGAGGGGCGGGCGATCTGCTCGACCGCGTCGTGCAGCTACTGCCCGAGGGATCTGCGGAGGAAGCCACCGACGAGGAGTCGAGGCCCGAGCCGAGGTTCGCCCTGGTGGGGCGTCCGAACGTCGGCAAGTCGTCGATCTTCAACGCCCTGGTGGGAGAGGAGCGATCCGTCGTCTATCAGGAGGCCGGCACCACGCGCGACAGCGTCGACGCGCTGCTCGAGTGGCCCGACGGGCCCGTGCGGTTCGTGGACACCGCCGGGATGCGGCGGCAGACGCGCGTGACCGGCGTCGAGTACTACGGCTTCGTGCGCGCGACGCGGGCCATCGAACGGGCCGACGTCGTCGTCGTCGTGATCGAGGCGCCGGAGGGCTTCACGTCTGAGGACAAGAAGATCGTCGTCCGCGTGCTCGATGCGGGCCGAGGGTTGCTGATCGCCGCCAACAAATGGGACCTGGTCGAGGAGAAGGACCGAACGTTCAAGCGTCTGTCCGAAGAGGCGGCGCTCTTCGCGAACGCCACCATCATGCGCACGTCGGCAACGCGCGGTCAGGGCGTGCACCGCCTCCCACCGCTGCTGATGGACCTGCACGAGCGCTGGCGGTACCGAGTCTCGACCGCGAAGGTCAACGAGGTCCTCCAGCAAGCCCAGGGGGAGAACCCGACTCCGCGGAACGCCGGCAACCTGCACTACGCGACGCAGGTCGGGTCGGGTCCGCCGACGTTCGTGATCTTCGGCGGCTCGCGCGAACCGGATCCGAGCTACCAGCGATACCTGGAGAACCGCCTTCGCCGGACGTTCGGCTACGACGGGGTTCCGATCCGCCTCACGTTCCGGCCTCGGACGCGCGGATCGAAGCCGGGCGGGAAGCGCCACTAGTCCGTCACGGGCGAGATGCCTCACCGGCCCGATCGGCGTCGACCTTGGGCTGAGGTCGGGGCCCGACCCCTTGATACGATGCAGGTCGCGGGACGTGGCGCAGCCTGGTAGCGCACTGGTCTGGGGGACCAGGGGTCGCGGGTTCAAATCCCGCCGTCCCGACGATGAAGGGGATCGACATGCCCGACCGAGCGTCGTCGGCCGTCATCACCATCCCGAACCTGCTGTCGTTCCTGCGGATCCTCATGATCCCCGTGTTCGTGGCCCTGATCGTTCATCGACCGACCACGACCGCGGGATTGATCCTGTTCGCGGTCGTCGCGGCGACCGACTGGGTCGACGGTTGGGTGGCGAGGCGGACGGGCCAGGTATCGGAGCTAGGCAAGCTCCTCGACCCCACGGCTGATCGACTCGCGATCGCTGCCGGCCTCATCGCCCTGGTCGTGCGCGACGTGTTCCCGTTGTGGGCCGCGTTGCTGATCCTCGTGCGCGATGCCGCGATCCTCATCGCGGGCGCCTCGGTGCTCGCGAGCAAGCGGATCCGCCTGGAGGTCCGGTTCATCGGCAAGGTCGCCACGTTCATGCTGATGATGGCCATCCCGTGGATCGCGTGGGGCAACCTCGGGCTCCCGTTGGCCGACGCCGCGCTGGTGGTGGGCTGGGTTTCGTTCGCGGTGGGGATCGTCGAGTACTACGTGGCGGCGGGCGCATACATCGGCGACATCCGCCGCGCGCTCGCCGCCTCATCTTGAGATCAGACGCCCCGGCTCGCGAGCGACTATCGTTCTCGACCGACCCACCGACCGAATGAGGAGGACGCCCTCGTGGAGTATCCGGACGACCTTCGCTACACGAAGGAACATGAATGGGTTCGCGCCGAGGGCGGAGTGGTCCGCATCGGCATCACCGACTTCGCACAGGACGCGCTCGGCGACGTGGTGTACGTGGATCTCCCGGACGTCGGAACCGAGTTGCACGCCGCGCAGGCGTTCGCGGAGGTCGAGTCGACCAAGTCCGTCTCGGACGTTTTCAGTCCGATCGAGGGATCGATCGTCGGCCGGAACCCGCTCATCGAAGAGCATCCCGAGCTGGTGAACGAACAGCCGTACGGCGACGGTTGGTTGGTGCTCGTGACCCCGGTCGATGCTGCTGCCGTGGATGCGCTCATGGATGCCGAGAGCTACCGGGCCTTCGTCGAGGGAGGCACCGGCTAGTCGACCCACGGTCGAGCTTCAGGACGATCGAGGGTTAAGGGCGCACTCGACCCGCTGTTGACCCTCTGTGACCCCTGCGATAATGTCCACGGACCGTCAAGGGTTGAGGGTCTGCCTCCACCTCGACCCTCGGGGGGAGACGGCGGTCGAGGAGGACCTGAAGGTGTTCTGTACCCACTGTGGACATCCCAACCGGGACGACGCGCGCTTCTGCGCCAATTGTGGCCGTCCGCTGCAAGGTGACCCCACGTTGTCCTTGACCCCGGTCGAGTCCGAAGATGAGGTCCAGGATGAGTTCCCGTTCCCTCATGACGAACTCGAGCACGGCCAAGCTCTGCTTCTGGTGAAGCGTGGCCCGAACGCCGGGTCGACGTTCCTCATGACGGAAGACGCGACCACGGTCGGACGCAACACGGACAGCGCTGTCTTCCTGGACGACATCACCGTGTCGCGCACGCACGCGACGATCGAGCGACGGGACGGTGACTCGTTCTTCGTCAAGGACGCCGGGAGCCTGAACGGCACGTACGTCAACGGGGAGCAGGTCGACGAGACGAAGCTCGCGTCGGGCGACGAGGTGCAGATCGGGATGTTCAAGTTGATCTTCTTCGCGGCAGGGGAGTGAGTGGACGATGGCGGGAACGCGCAACTACCAATCGATCGGTGAGGTGTTGGTCTCGGTGAAGACCGAGTTCCCCGACATCACCATCTCGAAGATCCGGTTCCTGGAAGCGGAAGGACTGATCGAGCCCGAGCGCACGCCGTCCGGGTACCGCAAGTTCTACGTCGATGACGTCGAACGGCTGAAGTCCATCCTGCGGATGCAACGTGACGAGTACCTCCCCCTGAAGGTCATCAAGGAGCGCCTGCTGAACCAGGGCGACGACGGCGCGCTCTTCGACGAGGACGGCGTCGCGATCGAGGGCGACGGCGCGGCCGGCGGGCCCGCATCCGTGTCGGAGGAGCTCGCGGAGGCGCCGACCGGGCTGCAGATGTCGCTCGAAGAGATGTCGGCGGCCACGGGCGTCGAGCGCGATCGGATCAAGGAGCTCGAGTCGTTCGGCATCGTCTGCTCCCATGGACCCGACGGCGCGAAGTACTACGACGGCGACGACTACATCGTGCTGTCGATCGTGAAGGACTTCTTCCGCTTCGGGGTCGAGCCGAGGCACCTCACGATGTACAAGCACTTCGAAGAGCGCGAGGCCGACTTCTTCGAAACGATCGTGGCGCCCACGCTCCGGCAGAAGAACCCGGACGCGCGCCGCGCGGCCTCGCAGGCGCTCGCCGACCTGGCCGTCACGTCGCGGAAGTTCAAGCAGGCACTGCTGCGCTCCAACCTGCGGGACAACCTCCAGAGCGCGTGAGACCCCGCCCGCGTACCGGGCGCGTCGCGCTCGTCATCGCGCTCGTCATCGCGGTACAGGCGTTGCTCATCGGATTCGCCTCGGCGCAGCTCGCGCCGCCCCCGCCTACTCCGGTGCCGCCCGACGGCTCGCTCTCACCGTTCCCGCAGTCGCTCGACACGCCTGCCGATGCCTCACCGCCTCCCGACCTATCCGCGACGAGCGCGATCCTCGCGGACCTCGACACCGGTCAGGTGCTGTTCGCGAAGGACCCCGACACCCAACGCCCCATCGCGAGCCTGACGAAGATCATGACCGGACTGCTGGTGCTCGAGGAGACCGACCCCGCCGACATCGTGACCGTCGCTCCGGATGCAGTGATCCCGGAAGACGACCGGCCGGGGGTCTCGGCCCTCGGTTTGGAAGACGGGGAGCGGATCAGCGTGGAGCACCTCCTCTTCGCCCTCCTCCTGCAATCGGCCAACGACGCCGCCGTCGCGCTCGCGGACCATGTCTCCGGCTCAGAGACCCGATTCGTGCGGGACATGAACGCACGTGCAGCGGCGCTGGGGATGCGCCGGACCCGGTTCCGCTCCCCGAACGGTCTGGACGACAGGGGCTACTCCACGGCGCGAGACCTCATGACGTTGACGCGGACGGCGATGGCGATGCCCATGTTCGGCGACACCGTCGCCGCCCGGTTCCACACGATCCCGGCACCCGACGGCGACCCGCGCCGGATCCAGAATCGCGACGCGTTGCTTTGGCTGTACGAGGGTGCGACCGGAGTGAAGACCGGATACACCGCCCGAGCCGGCTATTGCGTCGTCGCCACCGCCGAGCGAGATGGTCGTCGATTGATCGCGGTGGTCCTCGGGGCGCCCGGCGATGCGTTCTCCGACGCGGCCGCCTTGATGGACCACGGATTCACGGCCTTCGCCGACCACCGGTTCGCGACCGCAGGGGAGCCGGGCGGGGTCGTCGCGCTGCCGGGTGGGAGCGTGACCGTCGAGGTCGGCGCCGATCTCTCGGCGCTCGTTCCGATCGCCTCGTTGGAGGCGGTCCGTGAGCAGGTGTTCGTGGATCCCTCGGCGGCCTACCCACCGGCCCCGGGGGAGCGGGTCGCGCGGCTGAAGATCACGCTTCCCGGCCTCACGGTCGGGCGTGTGCCCCTCGTGGTCTCCTCCGTGCCACCACCTCCGCCGATCGACGACGCCGCGTGGTGGACACGCGCCGCCGATGCGCTGGTCGACGCCGTCGGAGCGGCGGTGGACGCGGTCCGGGGCTGAGCTCCAACGTTCGCCTGCCCTTCCGCGGTCGGCGGCTCGGCGGCTGCTAGGCTCGCGCCCGATGACGGAGGTCGCGAGCGTCCTGTACGGGCGCGAGGACATCCGCCGCCGGGTCGAGGAGCTCGGCCGCGCCATCACCGGGGACTACGCGGGGCGAGAACCCGTCCTCATCTCGGTGCTCAAGGGCGGAACGATGTTCCTCGCGGACCTGATGCGCCAGCTACCCCTCCCGCTCGAGATCCACTTCATGGCGATCAGCCGGTACGGTGACGCGGAGGAGTCCTTCGGACGGGTCCAGATCCTGCTGGATCTCGACGTGGACCTGGCCGGTCGCGATGTCTTGTTGGTCGAAGACATCGTCGACACGGGCCTGACCCTCTCGTACCTCCTGTCGGTCCTGCGCGCGCGCGGCCCATCCTCGATCGAGGTCTGCGCCCTGCTGGACAAGGCCGTCCGACGGATCGCGCCCCTCTCCGTGCGCTATGCCGGGTTCGATTGTCCGGATCGATTCGTGGTGGGCTACGGGCTGGACTTCGCGGAGCGGTACCGCAACCTCGCCGACATCTTCGCCGTCAACGACCTGAAGGCGCTCCGCGCCGATCCCGACGCGCTCGTGCCGCTGCTCACCGCGCCCTGAGGTTGCCCGTGGTGGAGGGCCCCCGTACAGTGCAGGTGAGCCCATGATCGAGATGGAACTGACCGGCGTGCGCGTGGAGCTCCCGACCAACCAGCCGATCGTGCTGCTTCGGGAGCGTGGAGGCGAGCGTTACCTCCCCATCTGGATCGGAGCGGCGGAGGCTGCTGCCATCGCCCTGTCGCTGCAAGGCGTTCAGACGCCGCGCCCCATGACGCACGATCTCATGAAGACGATCCTGGAGGATCTCACCGTGCAGGTGCAGCGGATCGTCGTGACGGAGCTCCGGGAGAGCACCTACTACGCCACGATCCACCTGGAGCGAGCCGGCGAGAGCTTCGAGATCTCGTCTCGACCCTCCGATGCGATCGCGCTCGCCGTGCGGATGTCGGTTCCGATATTCGCCCAGGAAGACGTGTTGGCCGAGGCGTCGATCCTCATCCCGGGCGACGAAGAGGAAGAGGTCGAGAAGTTCCGGGAGTTCCTGGACAACGTTCGACCCGAGGACTTCGACGGGTAGCGGATCGCGGTGGGGTCGCGGTCGGCCGGGGCTCAGCCGAAAAAGAAGACCGTGACCCAGAGCGTGCCGTCGACGCGGACCGAACCGATCGCCACTTCGCTGAACGCGCCGTTCAAGATGTTGTCACGGTGATCCGGGCTGTCCATGAACGCCTGCTGGATCGACGTGATGCCCTGCGGTGTGTATCCCACGTTCTCGCCCCAGACCTGCCAGGCGATCCCTTGAAGGTGGGCCTCGGCCTCGGCGGGGGTCGTGTGGAAGAGTTTGCCGCTCCGCGCCATCGCCATGCTGTGACGTCGAGCGATCACGGAGAGCTCGCGGTTCAACCGGAGCTTCGGCACGCCGAAGCGTCCGCGGCTCTCGTTGGTGGCCTGGAAGAGCCGCCACGAATCGCCTCCGACCTGAACACGGGGAGTGCGCGTATCGGTGAGTGAGCCGAGCGGGATTGCGGCGGCCGTCACCGGAGCGAGGCTCAATGCGAGCACGACCGAGAAGGCGGCTGCGATGCCGATGGATCGGAGCTTCGGGTGACGGCTCATCCGGTCCTCACGTGGTCTCTCGTGCCTATCCCAGAGGGGGTTCTTCGTGACCAATGAGGCATCGGCGGTCCGGGGGACCTCCTTGAGTCCCTTCCGTGTGGTTCGGTCGAGGCCTCAGAGCCGTTGACAGGTCCCGGGCGCCCACCTAAGCTCGGGGCACACCGACGTAATTACGGAGCTGTGATGAGCGAGCAGGGTTACCGCGTCCCCGACGTCACCAGGATCGTCGGCATCACCTACCGACAGCTCGACTACTGGGCCCGAACGGACCTGGTCACGCCGTCGGTCCGCGACGCGCAGGGGTCGGGTACCCAGCGGCTGTACTCCTTCCAGGACCTGGTGTCGTTGAAGGTCATCAAGAATCTCCTCGACACCGGCATCTCGCTCCAGCGCGTGCGCAAGGCGGTCGAATACCTTCAAGAGATGGATCGCCCGACCCACGGGGTGACGCTCATGTCCGACGGCAAAGGGGTCTACGAGGCCCACTCACCCGAGGCCGTGATCGACCTCCTCAACAAGGGCCAGGGCGTCTTCGCGATCGCATTGGACAAGGTGTGGGACGACCTCGAGGGGAGCCTGGCAACGCGGAAAGCCGGTCGGGCGGCAGCCGGAGGCGCGTGAGCGCGGAGCCGACGGGTCCCGACGAACTCCGCAAGAGTGACACCATCGGCTTCGCCCATGCCAGCGAGCGCCAGTTCGCCCAACTTCTGGATTTCTACGGGATCGGATGGGAGTACGAGCCGACGTCGTTCGACATCGACTGGGACGGTGAAGGGAACGTGCTCCAGCGGTTCACTCCCGACTTCTACCTCCCGATGTACGACCTCTACATCGAGATCACCACGCTCAACCAGAAGCTGGTCACCAAGAAGAACCGCAAGGTTCGCCGACTGCGCGAGCGATACCCCGAGATCCGGTGCAAGGTGTTCTATCAGCGAGACTATCTCTCGCTGGTGACGAAGTACGGCTTGGAAGATGCCTCCGGATAGCTCGCTTCGCCCAACGGTCGTCGCGCACGGGCGACCGTAGACTTCCGCTCGTGAGGTTCGCGCCGCACACCGACGACGACATCAGCGAGATGCTCGCGACCCTTGGGCTCTCGAGCCTGGACGACCTGTTCGCCGACATCCCGGCCGGCATGCGTCTCGAGCGGCCGCTCGACATCCCCGTCGGCGTCTCCGAGATGGAGCTCGTCGCCGACATGCGCTCCATGGCCGCGCGGAACATGAGCGCCGACCAGTTGGTGTGCTTCGCCGGCGGAGGCGCCTACGACCACTACATCCCGAGCGTCGTGTGGGCGCTCGCGGGTCGCTCGGAGTTCTACACCTCGTATACGCCGTACCAGCCGGAGCTCTCGCAGGGTGTGCTGCAGACCCTGTTCGAGTTCCAATCGATGGTCTGCGAGCTCACCGGGCTCGAGGTCTCGAACGCGTCGCTGTACGACGGGGCGACCGCGCTCGTCGAGGCGGTGAACATGGCGCGCGGGCACGGCCGGGACCGTGTCCTCGTCTCCGCGGCCGTCGACCCCCGCCTCGTGGACACGCTCCAGGCCTACGGCAGGGGAGCTGGGTATGAGCCGGAGATCTTCGCGATCGCGGACGGCCGCGGCGGTGAGCCCGAGGTCGGACCCGACGTGGCCGCCGTCATCGTGCAGCACCCCAACGTGTACGGGATCCTCGAGCCGGTGCGGGATCTGTTCGGTCGTGCCCACGATGGGGGAGCACGCGCGGTCCAGGTGTTCGACCCACTCTCGCTCGGCGTGCTCGCCCCGCCGGGTGAGCTCGGCGCCGACATCGCCGTCGCCGAGGGCCAACCGCTGGGCAACCACCTGAACTACGGGGGCCCGTACCTCGGCCTGATCGCCGCCCGCCTGGACGACGTCCGCAAGATGCCGGGCCGGATCTGCGGCGAGACGCTCGACGTCGACGGCAAGATCGGCTACGTCCTGACGCTCCAGGCGCGCGAGCAACACATCCGCCGCGAGAAGGCGAACTCGAACATCTGCACGAACCAGACGCTCATGGCCGTCGCGGCCGCGATCTACCTCGGCTGGCTCGGACCGGCCGGGCTCGTCGAGCTCGGCCGGCAGTGCGCCTCCAAGGCCGCGTACACGGCCGAACGCCTCACCGCGATCGATGGCGTCGACCTGCTCCATCCCGGCGCGCCGTTCTTCAAGGAGTTCGCGATCAGGCTGCCGCGACCGGCGGCCGACGTCCGCGACGCGCTCGTCGAGCGCGGGTTCCTGGCGGGAGTGCCACTGTCCGATGCCGACGGTCGTGCGCTCGCCGTCGC
>JBBQVZ010000049.1:0-22068 GCA_038211015.1 Actinomycetota bacterium
CCCATCTTCGTCGAGCATCCCTTCCATTGGTGGGGAACCGACCCTGGAGGGTCCGTGTCGCCCAATGGCCGATCACGAATGTCGGCCGACAAGGCGTCTTGCAGCCCGGGAATGTGATGCTCGCGATCTAGCGGTGGGTACTACGCGTGCACCTCAGCGCACCTCGCCACACCGGCGGCTGCAGTTGCCCGCTCCAGTTCAGATTGAACATCTTGCAGACCGTTGGTGGCTGCGACGAAGGCGTCGACATCACCACTCTTTGCAGCGGCGACCTGGTCGGCGTTGAGCTGCGCGATCGTGCCCACCGCGGTAAGCACGTCGGTCCACGCTTCGCGCCCCGTCGGTGGCGAGCCGAGGGCCGCCAAGTCATCGCGCCATGTATCGAACGTGGGACCGACCTCGTTCTCTAACCAGGCTCCGACTTCGGGGAAGGAAGAGGGGTCCGGCTGGTTCGGATTGAAGTTCGGAGCCGGGAACGCGCTCCAAAGCGTCCTTCGACTTGATGGCCGACTCGCATACCGAGAGGGCCTGGGCAGCGAACGCATCTCCGACTCCCGACGATGCCGGACTCCCGGACGCGTGTTTCTCAGGATCGCTGCAGCCTGTGAAGGCGATCGAAGCGATCGATGAGAGAACCGCTATGGCAGTCAGGTGTATCGGGATCGACGTGATTTGGCGTTGAATCACGGTGCGACCCTCCACCCGCCGCGGCAACAGGATGACACGCTCACGTCGTGTTAGATCTGGGACGTGTACGTTCCCGGGAAAGAGCAATCAGTGTCAGACATCAGGTCACCGCCGAGAAGTTGTCGTACGTGCTCAGGCCGTCGTCTTCATCGGATGTGCTGTGGCACCTGAGCCCAACGTTGGTCGCGGATCCGAACGCCGCGATGTCATCGGCCGTCAGCGTGTAGGTGATCGAGAGCGTGCCGACGGTCATCCTGATGACGTTGCCCGTCCGACCGCACGCGACCTTATACGTCCGGCCGTTCATGAACCCCGTGTTGCGGATCTTCGCTAGCAACGAGGTGGTCACGCCGCCGCGCCTCCGCCCGATCGACATCAGTCCGTCCGGGTTCCCCGGGGTCACCTCGATCTTGCAGTAGATGTTGTTCGCATGGCTCACGAACAGCAGCGTGAGACCCGCGTTGGCGCGACGATAGGTGGGCGAGAGCGTGATGTCGGCCGACACCGTGAAGTTGGTCGAGACGAACGGCCGGACCGCGTAGCCGATCCCGGCCGCGTACTGGGCAGTCAGCACCTTGGCCCTGTTGGAGCGCACGCCCCACGTCGAGTTCGCGGTCGTCCATGGCGACCCGAGGGCGCCGGCGCTGCGATTGAACGAGTCGGAAAACGCCGTCGCCGATGCCGGCATGGTGACAAGGCACACCATGACGAACGCGAGAGCGACAACGAGTTGCCGCCGACCGAGCATCCTGCCGGGCGAGACTCCCGTGACGTGTGACATGTGAAAAGCCTACCCAGGGACACCTGTGCCCACATGTTCGGATGGCGATTGTGACCAATGGTACTAGCACCAGTGCGCCCGCGAGCCGTTCGAATCCTTCGGGCGTGACGTCGGTCACGCCGTAACGGTCAGCGCGCCCGCTCGACTCGCTCACCTCTCGGCCAGCCGATGCAGTGCGTCGATCAGGTAGAGCCGAGCGGGTTCGTCTTCTTCAAGGTCGATCAGCAGCTCGGCCAGCCACTCGCCGTTTGCACGCTGGTGCAGCCGCCCGATCAGTGCCGCACGATCGACGTCGGATCGCGTCAGCGCCCGCCGCGTAGGGGTCGACGATCTCGCGCCCGTTGAAGTGCATCCGGTACGTGCAGGCGGCCGCCGTGCAGCGGGTGTCGACGGCATGCTCGAACGATGAATGAACGCCGCCCTCGAGCGAGGAACTCCCGTCCGTGTGCATCGGCTGCGCCACGTCCCCGGCCATGTGCGCCATGATCCCGAGCGCTCTGCTGGCTCCGCACGCGTCGCCCTGAGCGAGTCTGCGCTCGATGCGGTGGAACCAGACCTGCACGGCCTCGGGCGCGCCACCGTACGTGTGCCTTGGCTGCCGAAACCGGCCTCAGCTCCTAACAGCTCGCCCAGGAAAGGACGCAGGCCTTCGCCACCTTCGTGCTGCAAGCCGTCGCAGACGAGACCATGACCGATGAAGAAGAAGACCACGCCGAGGCGCTCGTGCGGATCCTCGGCATCGATCTTAGAGCTTTCCTGCGGCAGAACCCGGATCTCGGTCACCACGTCGTGGTCGCCAGGGCGAATGGAGGTTTTCGTTGGGCGGATCCCGATCGCGTGGTTAGGATCGCTCTCGTGACCGGTCGCCCGCGACTCTGGCAGGTTCGGCGCACATAACGGGTCCGGCTTCGAACAGAGTCGGGCTTCGTCAAAGGCGGTGCGTCGGCTCTAGACCACCATTCATGGGCGCGGCAAGGGGGCGGACGAATCGACGCCCAGCCGGTCGGATACGTGGTCGGACAGCTCCCGGCTGATCGCGACGCCTCGCCCTTATGGGTGTCCCCAGACGAGCCGATTACGTATCTGGACGAATTGGTCATGGGAGTCCAGGTCGATGCGAACGTCGCTCGAGCAGAACACAGACGTCCAGCCGCACGAAGACGACCGGCGGGTGCAGCCCGCCGCGGTGCGTCCTCGCGCCCAGCTGCAGATGCTGCATCGCCTGGCGGCCAGGCTCAACCAGGCACCAGACGTCCCGGGCATCGGCGAGGCGGTGACGAGCGAGTTGCGGACCTTGCTCGACTACCACAACTGCCGTGTGCACCTGCTGCATGAAGACGGCGAAACACTCATCCCTATCGCGTTTCATGGCGAGCTTTCCGAGTACCAGGGAGAGACCCACGACGCCCTCGTCATCAAGGTCGGCCAGGGCCTCACCGGGCACGTAGCAAAGAGCAGGGCCTCCTACTACTCACCGGACGCGAACCAGGACCCCTACGCGACAACCATACCGGGGACCAAGGACCTAGACGAGTCGATACTTGCCGCACCCCTGGTCTTCGACGATCACCTGATCGGGGTCGTCGTGATCTCCAAGCTCGGGATCGACCAGTTCGACGAGGAGGACCGAAGGGTCCTTGAGACCGTCGCCTCGCACGCGGCGGTCGCGATCGAGAACGCCCGCCGCAAGGCCGAGATCGAACGGGCCCTTGAGATCGAGCGCGAGGCGAGCGCGGGACTGCGAGCGCTGGATGAGATGAAGAACACGTTCCTTCGCGCCGTCTCCCATGACCTGAGAACGCCGCTCACGGTCGTGCTCGGTTGCGCGCTCACGCTCGAGCGAGAGGACACGGAGTTCTCGCCGGCCGAGCGCCGAGACCTCAACCGGCTCGTGGCGACGAACGCCAAGAAGCTCAACCAGCTGCTCGTCGATCTGCTGGACGTGGATCGGCTGGCACGCGGCGTGGTCGAGATCGAACGGCAGTCGACCGACGTCGGCGCCCTGGTCGAGGGCGTCGTCTCGGAGGCCGGGCTTGAGCCCGATCGGGCGGTCGACGTCGACGCGCCGTCACTCGTCGTTGAGGTCGATGGGCCGAAGGTCGAGCGGATCTTGGAGAACCTGCTCCTGAACGCGAAGAAGCACACGCCGCCCGGAAGCAGGATCTGGGTGAGGTCGGCCAGATCGGCGGATGGCCTCTTGCTCGTGGTCGAGGACGATGGTCCGGGGATCACCGAGGGCATAGGGGAGGCGGTCTTCGAGCCTTTTCGCCGGGGCGACCCAGATGATCCGTCGCCCGGGTCGGGGATCGGCCTTTCGCTCGTTGCTCAGTTCGCGCGCCTGCACGGCGGGCGGGCGTGGATGGAGGAACGCCCGGGAGGCGGGGCATCCTTCCGAGTTCTCCTCGCCTGCTGACCCGAACGTTTCCTCGCCGCCGTATCTCGGATCCTCCCCAAGAGCGCTGGTCAAGCTTAGTCGTGATGCCGACCACCCTGCTCCGCTGGCATCGCGAGCTCGACCGTCGCAAGTGTGGACCTGCAGGGCCAAGCGAGCATGAAGACCGCGTATCCCTCAGAAACGCGGTCTCGGCACCAGGGAACGCCGGGTGCAGCCAGGAACGCCGAACCGACCGAGGCACGCCAAGGAGTTCGAGTCGCGGCTCACCCACTGCGAGGACTCGACCCCATGAGCAAGTGCGAGGCAGGGGGCTGCGTCGGCCGGGCCGTTGGCAGATTCGTGCCACCCGTGGAGAGCGGAAAGATGGTGACGGGAACCCCTCTTTGCGACGAGCATCGACCCCGAGGGATCGTGGGCGGGTGGCATCCGTATCCGACTAAATGGACGATGAGCAAGGGCGCGCCACGACCGAAACGGAAGTAGGTCACTCCGCGCGCGTGACCTCAGTCACGAACGCAAATGTCCCCCTTCTGCCCGAGCAGCTCCACGCAGGAGTCGGGGGTGACCTCGCGAGCCTTCGGTATTTCAGGGGCTCACATCGGACCGCGAGGCATGAACCGAGTATGAGGGCCCGCCGACCGTCAGCGCCCGCCACCCGGTACAGCCGCCCAGATACGATCAGGACCAACCCGCTAAGGGCCTGACTTTGGTGGCATCCAATGTCGCTCGCCGCGGCATCGAACGACCTCCGAACGTTCGAACACGAGCATCTGCGCCCTGGAAGCTCCCGCAGTCTCGACCTCGATCGCGTGGAGCTTCCCCTGAGCAACGAGCTGATGCACACGTTGACGCGAGACATCCAGGATCCGCGCCGCTACGGTCGTGGTCACGAGGTCAGGCATCGTGCGCGAAGCTTAAAGCGCGACAGGGCCCCGTGGCGATATCCTCGTCCTCGCTACGGGAGTCCAGCCAGCAAACTGATTCGTTGCCGCTCCTCCGGTGACCAATAGGAGCCGTCTCCCATTTGGCCTACGCTTGGACTCGTTCGCAGCAGCTCGCCGCGATCGACCCTTCTCAGAGAGGAGCAGCGGATGGACGTTCAGGGTGCAGGTGGCGTGGTCGTGGGCCTACCAACAATCGACGCTCCGGGTGAGGCGTTTGCGCCTCACCGTGGTGGTGGGGCCGCCACCCGCCAAGTCCGACGAGGACATTGAATTGATGGACGCCCTCCGAGCCGGACCGTGGGAGACAGACGTGGTCGTCCGTTGGGTCGCGCTGGAGGAGAACTACCTCGTCGAACTCACCGACGGCGCCAGGACGATCGCGCTAGATCCTCCCCTTCGGGTCGCTCCCGTCGACGAGCAGCGTCACCTGCCATAGCCCGCCTGGGCTGGTGTACCGCCACACGACGCACGGCTTCACTTGGTTCTTATCGGAGACCCCTGCGACGCAGTTGGGGACCGCCACCCCGTCCTTGTAGGCGACGGCGTCCTGGGCGCTGCCACCGTTCGTGAGCGTCTTGGCTTCGATGAACTTGACCCGCATCTTCTTGATCGCGGACGGGTTGCTCACGGACCACTCGATGCCCTGACCGATGCAGACGTTCCCGCCGCACGTGGCGTCGGTCTCGCCCGGGATGCCGAACAGCGAGGCGGTGACGACGACCTCGGTGGCCGGACCGAACTGGGGCGGGATCTTGATCTTGCCCGTCGTTCCAAGGTTGGCCGGGCCCTCGGGGTTGATGAGCAGGATGCCGCCCACCGACGTGTCGATGGTCATGGAGAACTGTGCGCCCGAGCCCGTGGGGGTGAAGGGGTCGGAAGGCGCGGAGGGGTCGGAGTTGCCGTTGACGTTATGGGCGGTCACGACGCATGCGTACTCGACGCCGTTGGTGAGACCGGCGACCTGCGCCGACGTGGTCGTGGCGTCGACCGTCGCCGAGTGCACGTCGTTCGCGTTCGCGGTTGCGGTGCACGTGACGGTGTAGCCGTCGATCGCGCTGCCGCCGTCGGACGCGGGGGCGGTCCAGGTCACGGCAGCCGACCCGTTGCCAGGATCCCCCGCGATGTTCGTCGGCGCGCCGGGCACCCCCGTGACGCCGGTCACGGTGATCTTGGCGGTGTCCCCCGTGGGCGCCACCGTGAATCCTTCTGCGGAACCGCCCGCGTTGTTGAAGTAGTCGCCGGGGGTCGAGGCCACCGTCACGTTGAAGTGGATCGATGCATCCCCCGAAGCGGGGACAGAGATCGGTCCCGACCAGCTCAGATCTTGGCTCGAGATGGACGGATCACTCGTGGTCGACCCCGTCGTGGATCCTGCCTGATAGCTGAAACCGCTGGGCAGGGTGTCGGTCATGGAATCGAGTGAGACGGCGACCGTGTTCGGGTTGTGGATCGTGATGGTGTATCCGTCGGTTCCGCCCGGACCGGCCGGATCGCTGTCCGCCGTCTTCGTCGTCGACAACGGCACCCTGCCGAGTGGAGAGAACACCGTGAGGTGCGAACGCGTCACGGAGCCGCCACCCGGGATCGTCAGGTCCCAGCTCAGGCCGGCACCGTTGTCGATGTAGCTGGTGCACTGACCGCACGAGTCGGTGAAGGGCAACTGCGTGCCGATCGCTGCCCAAACGTTGCCGAACGAGTTCTCGAGGTAGTGGCTGCCCGCCGAAAGCGGGAACCATTGCTCGATGCGGGTCCCCGGCACGGTGTTCCCGTTGCCGTCGTCAACGCCGGCCACGCACGAGACGGAGCCGGTCGCCGGATCGGCGCTGCCGAACCCAAAGTCGGAGTTCTGCAGGAAGCAGTCGCCGGCTCGATACAGAACCGCCGTCGTCTGCAGATCGTTCAGATTCGAGACGGTGACGTCGGTCCGGTAGGACTCTTCTCCCGTGACGTACCGGTCGGTCTCCGTGATCCGTAATCCGCTCGTCCCGAGGGACACGATGGTCACGACCGTGAACGGATCGGCTCCCGTACCTGTGCCCGTGACGGCCGATTGGCTAACAGGAGTGAAGGCCGTCCGTGGACTCGCGCTTCCGCCCGCTGGGATGCTCGCTGGACCGAAGAGCGTTCCGCCCGCGGCCAGGAGCGTGCCGCACGCGGTGTCTCCGAAGAACTCCGGATCCGCGTCGCCCGTGTGGTCGACCGCGCAGTTGAGGTCGGGGCTGATCTCCACGCGTGTCAAGGGCCCCGCCGAGCCGATGGGGGCGGCGTTGGCCGCCGGCGCGGCGATCAACATCCCGGTCAAGACAGCGGTCGTCACGAGCGTGGTCAACAGGGGTCGGCGCAGCCTCGAAGACGCGGTCGTCATGGTGCTCCCTCCCAGGAGATGTCGTATCCGGCGAGCTTCGCGGCGTTCCACTCCGAAGTCAACCCGACGAAAGTCGGTCGAGGCCCAAGGATGGGCCTAGAGGATCGGGAGATAGCGGTCGGTCTCGTACGGCGTCACGTAGGCCTTGTACCCGTCCCATTCCTGGCGCTGTTCCGGATGAGGAATTCGTGGACGTGCTCGCCGAGCGCCTCGCGGAGCACGGTGGAGTCTGCTGCAAGGCAGATTCAGAGCCGCAGATGCGGCCCATCCACCGAGGAGAGAGGGCCCGACATCGCAGCCGGTCTTCTCGGAGCCGATGCAGTCGGCCGTGGTCATGGGCGATCCTGACCCCTCTCGCGTCTCCACCAGCTACGTCGAGCGCCAGAACCTCACGATGCGGATGGGGATGCGCCTATTCACCCGCCTCACCAACGCGTTCTCCAAGAAGGTCGAGGCCCTGGCCGCAGCCGTCTCGCTCCACTTCTTCCACTACAACTTCGCGCGGGTCCACCAGAGCCTCAAGAGCGGCCAGGGTTATCCTCAGACTCCGGCTAAGGCCGCTGGTGTGGCTAACCACGTCTGGACCCTGGAGGAGATCGCTGGCCTGATGGGCTGAGGCTGCGCTATTGCCGCTCAAGCTAGACCGCGAATGACGACCTCAAACTGACCCAACCCGGCCAGGGCCTCTAGGTGGCATCACCGCGGGCCGAGAGGGCTCCCGGGGTGGTCGCAGAGCGCCACCATCGGCGGATCCGTTCCATCTCGTCCTCGGACATGCCGGACTCCGCGCCGGCGCCGGGTCCGAAGAGATACCTATCGGTCATCCCGTGCTCGGCCAGGTCCTCGATTTCGGCGAGCGCTTCGTCCATCGACACGCCCCATGGGTAGTCGTCGGTCCGGATCCACGTGGCCTGGGTGCCCCACAGGATGAGGCCGCTCGTCCGCTCAGGGTACGTGGCCGCAAAGACGCAGGCCATGCTGCCGCCCTCGGACGTGCCGAAGATGAAGCGCGCTCGCTCCCCGCGGCGTCCATCACGGCACGGATGTCGTCGGTCCGCTCCTCGAGAGTCGCCGGGCCTGGCGGTCGGTCGCTCATAACCGTCCCCCGCTTGTCGAACCTGATCAGTCGTGCGAACGAACTCAGGCGCTCGATCAGGGCGGCCGCCTCCGGGATCTCCCAGAACAGCTCCAGGTGCGACACCGTGCTGGGGGCGTGCACCAAGTCAATCGGGTTGCTCCCGCCCGTGACCTGGTAAGCGACCATCACGTCGCCGCTCCTCGCGTACTTGGTCTCGGGGCGCGGGATCACGGCACACCACCCAGTAGAAGTGCCAGCGGTCGAGGACACTGTCAACACTAGCGTCACGCGGCTCTCTGCGCCGGGGGGGCGCAGCCGCGGTCGGCCCGGTGACACCGCGATCGGCGGATAACGTTCCTTATACGTACACGGGCGAACCGGCAGGGTGGAAACGAACGAGGGCCCGAGCCCAAGAGGTCCAGGCCCTCGTAGTGTTCCAGATCGGATCAGCCGCCGAGGATCCGGCGCACCTCGTTCGCGTCGAAGGCCCGCATCGTCGACGAGCGGATGTTGCCCGCGCCCGCCACCTTCGCCAGGAACTTGCCGGCCGTCTCGTTGTCGGCGAACTCAGAGATCGTGACGAGGTCGTACTTGCCCATCGTCCACAACACCTCGAAGGATCCGCCCATCTCGGCGGCCATCTTCTGCCCCGCCTCAGCACGATCGACGGTGTCGCTCGCCGTCTTGGCACCTTGGTCGGTCCAGTTGATCAAGCTCACGAACTTCGCCATATCGCCTCCCTTCCCTCATCGGTCTCCAAAACCACGCTTCTCAGCGGTTGCGCTCGAGTCGTGCAAACACGGCTCCGCTTCCCTCTTCCTCCCCGGGCACACCGGCCGCGTGCTGCACGAGATCGTGGGGTGCGAGGCCAAAGTCATGCACAGCGATGCGGGCGCTCCCGGCGTGGCACGGGCGCCGCGTCTAAGATGCGCTCGTGAAGCGGTGCCCGTCCTGCGGAGAAGAGAACGTCGACAGGGCTCGCTTCTGCCAGAACTGCGCGTCGTCGCTCGCCAGCCCGGATGGGCCCCTCGCCGACGTTCGCAGGGTCGTCACGATCGTCTTCGCAGACGTCACGGGGTCCACGTCCCTCGGCGAGCGGTTGGACCCGGAGGCGCTCCGACGCTTGATGGGCCGCTACTTCGACGAGATGTCGGCCGTGATCGAACGCCACGGCGGCACCGTCGAGAAGTTCATCGGCGACGCCGTGATGGCCGTCTTCGGGATCCCGCGGCTGCACGAGGACGACGCCGTGCGCGCCGCCAGAGCGGCGGCCGGGATGCGGGAGGCGCTGGCCGCGCTCAACCTCGAGCTCGAACGAGAGCACGGCGTCGGGATCGCGGCTCGGATCGGGGTGAACACCGGAGAGGTGGTGGCCGGCGACCCTTCGGCCGGGCAACGCTTGGTCACAGGGGACGCGGTGAACGTCGCCGCCCGGCTGGAGGGGGCCGCCTCGCCGGGGGAGATCTTCCTCGGCGAGACGACCTACCGGTTGGTGAAGGACGCGGTGGAGGTGGAGCCGGTCGCCGCGCTCGATCTGAAGGGCAAAGAGGAGCCGGTTCCCGCCTATCGCCTCGTGAGCGTCCTGGCCGACGTCGCGGGACACGAACGACACCTCGACTCACCGATGGTTGGCCGTGGCAAGGAGCTCGAGATGCTGGAGCGCGCCCTCGAGCGCGCGATCACGGAGCGCACGTCTCACCTGTTCACACTGCTCGGCGCGGCCGGGGTCGGGAAGTCGAGGCTCGTCACTGAGTTCCTCGGAGGGTCCCTCGCCTCCGCGACCGTCCTGCGCGGCCGATGCCTCTCCTATGGCGAGGGGATCACATTCTTCCCGCTCGCCGAGGTGATCCATCAGGCGGCGGATATCCTCGAGGGCGAGCAGCCGACCGCGGCGCGAGCGAAGCTCGATGCCTTGCTGGCCGAGACCCCCGACGGCGAGCGCATCGCGTCGCTCGTGGGAGGCCTGTTCGGCTGGACCCCTCCAGGTGCGACGGAGGACGCCCTCTGGGCCGTCCGGAAGGTGCTCGAGCACCTCGCGCGCGAGCGGCCCGTGGTCGTGGTCTTCGATGACATCCACTGGGCCGAACCGACGTTCCTGGATCTGATCGAGCATCTCGCCGACTGGACTCGCGACGCGGCCGTCCTGCTCGTGTGTCTCGCCCGCCCGGAGCTCCTCGACATCCGCCCCGGCTGGGGCGGCGGCAAGATGAACGCCTCCTCGATCCTCCTTGAGCCGCTCCCCGGCGACGAGGCGTCGCTGCTGGTCGACAACCTGCTCGGGCGGGCAGACATCCCGCGGGCCGCGCGCGACCGGATCCTCGAGGCCGCTGAGGGGAACCCGCTGTTCGTCGAGGAGATGCTCGCCATGTTGATCGACGACGGGCTCCTTCGGTTCGAAGACGGCGTGTGGCGCTCTGCGGAGGACCTCGCGAACGTGACCGTTCCGCCGACGATCCACCTCCTGCTCGCCGCGCGCCTGGACCGGCTGGATGCTGAGGAGCGAGCCGTGATCGAGCGCGGCGCCGTCGAGGGCAAGGTGTTTCACACCGGGGCCGTCACCACGCTCAGCGCCGACTCGGCGAGGCCGAACGTCCGCTCACGACTGCTCGCGCTCGCGCGCAAGGAGCTGATCCGTCCGGACCGTGCCGAGTTCGCGGGCGAGGACGCCTTCCGCTTCCGTCACCTGCTGATCCGAGACGCCGCCTACCAGGCGATGCCGAAAGAGCACCGCGCCGACCTCCACGAGCGGTTCGCGGACTGGCTCACGAACGTCGCCGGAGAACGCATGGCGGAGTACGAGGAGATTCTCGGCCACCATCTCGAGCAGGCTTACCGCTACCGCGCCGAGCTGGGCACGGTGGACGAAAGGACGAGGTCGCTCGCCGAGCGAGCGGCCGAGCACCTGTACGCGTCCGCGGTGCGGGCCGACGAGCGCGGAGACATGAATGCGGCGAAGACACTCCTCGATCGGAGCGTCGAACTGTCAGATGGCACCGTGCAGCTCAGGTCGCTCCTCCAGCTGTCGGAGCTCTTCCAGGAGCTCCAGGATTTCCCCGCAGCGCTCGACACCGCGACGCGCTCGATCGCGATCGCGGAGGCGATCGGGGATCGTGCGTCGGCGCTTCGGGCGGAGCTCGTGCGGATCATGGCCCGGGCATCGATCGATCCCGACCGGACCATGGAGGTCTCGATCGAAGAGACGACCGCGATCCTCGAAGAGGCAGGACGTCTCGACGACGTGGAGCTGCGCGACCAGGCGATCCTCTTGCGGGCGCTTCTCACCTTCTTCCAGGGGAAGACCGGCGAGACCGTCGAGATCCTCGACGAGCTGATGGACCGCGCACCGACGATGTCCAGGCGGGCGAGGCAGAAGATCGCCGGACAGCTCGGCATCTCCGCATACTTCGGCTCGCTCCCGCTCGACGATGCGTTCGCGGCGCTCGACCGAGCCTACATCCTGCAAGGCGACAGCCCCAGCGGTGAGGGCCAGGATCTCCGGGTGCGGGCGGGTCTGCTCGGGATGGCCGGGCGCTTCGAGGAGGCGCACGAGGCGATCGACCGCTCGGTTGCCCTCTTCGAGGAGCTGGGAAGGCCGAATGCGGTCGTCGCCTCGAACCAGGCGACCGGGGAGACGCTTCGGCTCGAAGGACGACTCGACGAGGCGGAGGCGATCTTCCGGGAGATGCACGCGGCGTACGAGGCGATCGGGGAAGCAGGGTTCAACTCGACGATCTGCGGTCTGATCGCACAGACACTGTGTGATGTCGGACGTTATGAGGAGGCCGACTCGTTCGCCGAGAAGAGCCGGACGCTCACGGCGGCGGACGATTTCGCCTCGCAGGGGATCTGGCGGATGGCGAGGGCGCGGGTGCTCACGGCCTCCGGCGTGTTCGAGGAGGCGCTCCGGCTCGCGGACGAGGCGGTCGGGATCATGGAGGACACCGACTATCTCGTCTACCAGGGCGACAGCCACGAGGTTCGGGGGCAGGTACTCGCCGCTGCGGGTCGCGGCGACGACGCGAGCGCGGCCTTCGAGCAGGCGCTCGAGCGGTACGAGCGGAAGGGGAACGTCGTCGCCGCGGCCCGGATCCGTGGGCGGCTGCCCGCTCTCGACGACTCTAGCTAGATGTCGTTCCCACTCACGTTGTCTGCACCCTTGAGATGGGCGGGAGCCCTCCGAGCGCAGTGTGGGGTCTGCGGTGATTGTAGGTCTCGACGATCTTGGGGAGCCGGCGGAGCCGGGCTGCGTTGCTGGAGTACGCCCGGTCGTAGGCCCACTCCTTCAGCAGGGTCTGGATGAACCGCTCCGCCTTGCCGTTGGTCTGGGGTCGGTAGTTCCTCGTGCGTCGGTGGGAGGCTCCGATGTCCATGAGTGCTTCCTGGAAGGCCCTGGAGTCCACGTAGCACTTGGCGTTGTCGGTCATGACACGCTCGATCACGATCCCGTGCTCAGCCAGCGCCGCGGCCGTACGAAGGATGAACCCCGCAGCGGTCTCTCCTCGTTCGTCGGGCAGGACCTCCACGTATGCGAGGCGCGAATGGTCATCCACGGCGACGTGGACGAAGTCGTGTCCGATCCTTCGGCCCCTTCGCGTGCGATCGCCGTGAACGCGATGCCCACCGCCAGCGGGGATGCGACCGAGCTTCTTCACGTCCAGGTGCACGAGCTCACCAGGTCGCTCACGCTCGTATCGGCGGATGGGTATGGCCGTGGGTCGATCCAGACGATCCAGGCGCGAGAGGCCATGACGACGCAGCACCGCATAGATCGTCGAGCGGGGATGCCCGAGCTCGGGACCCAGACGATGGGGACCGTCCTTGCTCCGGAGCCGGGCCCGACAGATCCTGGCCACCTCTCGATCGGGCAGCGCCCGCGGGTGATTCAGCGGTGCACTCGAGCGATCCTCGAGACCGACCAGGCCCTCCTCCCGGAAGCGTCGAAGCCACTTGTGCGCGGTCGCCCGCGAGACCCCACTCATCGCGGCGGCATGGGCCACCGGCCAGCCTAGATCCTCGACCCGGTGCACGATCAACCATCGTCCGAACGGCGTCAGCCTCGCCCTACGATGTGACACGAGAGCCTCCTTCCGGTCTGCGGCTTCGACACCACAAACCGTGCAGGGAGGCTCTCGCCGTGTAAACAACCTAAGTGGGAACTACAGTTAGCTCGCCGGACGTGCATAGCTGCGACTCACCTGGAACTACGTGCTTGCGTGTGATGATGGAACTGAGCTCGTGGGCGGCAACCGCCCCTTGGTCTTCTTCGAAGAGACCTTGCACGGCGATGCCCGTGTCGGCCCTGCGCGTCCGCGCCACCATCGGGAGCCCTTGCGAGGTGCGGCCGCGGTAGTGGCGGATAGGTGGGAGTCCTCCCGCCTCGGCAGGCGCGATCGTCGCGTCGGACCGCGTCTCCCCAAGCGCCGTCCTCGTGATCGTTCGCCCATCCGCGCGTTGGACCAGCATCGCCGACTTGAACGGGAAGTCCTCGCCGTCGGTCCGCTCGATCGTCCAGGCGAGCTCTCCCATGGTGCACACTTGCGCCTGCTCGTTGGCGGTGAGCGCCGGGAGCAGGAACGTCAACGTTCCGGACCCGCGGTGGGCGCCGATGCGACCCGACCCCATGAACGCGATGACCCGCCAGTTCTCGAGAACTCCAGATGCTGATCATTCGGAGCGACCATGTGTCCAGGCACAGGCCGTGACCGACGTGCTGGACGACACGCGGTCGACCCGCCCGTGACTCGATCGGGGCCGACCTCCGGGCCGTTCACGAGCGAGGCCTCGTCGCCTTTGTGGAGGGCCGACAGGACCCGCTGGATCTCCTTCGAGTTGCGCATGTTCTTGCGCAGGGGACCGAAGATCTCGTTCGGCTGGATCGGGAGTGGCGCACCCTCGTAGATGTTCTGGTTGTCGTCCGCGAACAGGTAGAGCGGTGTGTGCTCCGGGTTGGCGTGGAGCGCCAGGCCTTCCCAGCCGCTCCCGGAAGTCCTGTGCTTCGTCCACAAGGATCGCGTCGAACGGCACGTCGAGCTGGGCGGCCGCTCGCAGCAGGGCCGCGGGTAGTTCCTCGCTGAAGTAGTTGGGGTCATCGGGGAGCGGTTGCTCGACGCTCGATGCAGAGGATCCCTCGGCGTGGATCGGCGACCAGGAAGTCGGACTCGCCTTCGCGCGCGCGATCGCCGAGCTGGAGCCATTTGATCCCGTGGTAGACGACGACGTCATCGGGGAGCTGGTCGCGGAGCCCTTCGTAGAGCTTCTGCTCCGCGCGACTCTCCGTGGGAAGCATCGGGGTCGGGATCATGTGCGCCACAGCGCTCCTCCGGTGGAACAGGACACGTGTCAGTGGCTGCGGCTACGGTCTCGCCATGACGGGAGCCGGAAAGATGTTGATGAGCGACACCATGGATCTGGACCGCTTACCGGGATGCGTTGCGGGTCTTGGTCCAGACCTTCTTCGGATCGTCGTTCCGACCACGTTCGAGGAACGACACGAGGTTCGGATCAGGATCGAACGGAGGAGGCTCGGTCACCTCGTCCGTTTCTTCCGGCTCCAGCTCCTCTGCAGGCTCCTTCTCCATCCAGCGTCGCCTCCTCGGTTCAGTGTAGCCAGGTACCCAGGCCAACGAGGAACGCGGCTATCCCCAGTGCCGACATCGACACTTTCAGCTGCCGTCCCCGTCGAGCCAACGTCACGTCGTTCCGCCTGGCCATGGCGATCATCGTGTCCAGTACCCGTACCTCAGCGAAGCGAGTCTCGACCGCGAGGTAGTCGTCCCGCAGTGTGCGGACGTCCACGTTCCAGAACCCGACGAGGCCAGAACGTGGCGATCGCGGCGACATCGCTCGCCAATGCGCTCACCTTCCCGATCCCGATGATGACCGATCGCCCGCTTGGCGAGAGCACGATCAGCGCGCCGGCGAATCCCAGGATGATGCCTGCCTTGGTGTCGAGCGCGTCGAAGTGGCTGAGCTGGGCGGCACGCTCGTCGCGAACAACCTCCTTCACGAGATCGAGCGAGCGCACCCGCTTCGGGTCCATCGGCGCACCCTATCTACACGCTCTGACATCACTGGCTGTCGGTCGGAGCGGTGAAGCTCAGAGCCTTCCGTGATCGGTACCTCGCCTCAGAGCCCGCGTTCGTACGTGTCCATCTCACGGATACGCAGATCCCCGTTGCCGAAGAGCTCGCTGCGACGCTCGATCGCAAGGCAAGGCCCCGACTACGAGCTCGTGACCGTCTTGGAGCGTGGCCGGAGTTCGGATAGGGAGCGCGCATTCCAGCGCAGCGTCCGCGAGGGACAAGAGCGCCGTCCAGGCTGAGACTGCCACTAGAGGCGGTGTGCGTCTGCCCCTCGGTGAAACGGTTGGTGGGGACAGATCGACGCCAGCGGATGCCCGTCGCGGCCCATATGTATAGGGACTATTGTGCTACCTTGTGCTACATGGAGGACAAGCAGGTGGGTGTGCGGGAGCTCAGGCAGAACCTGAGCAAGTACCTCGAGCGGATCAAGCGTGGCGAACGGCTGGAGGTCACCGAACACGGCCGAGCGGTCGCGGTCCTCGCTCCGCTTCCACCCGCCGATGGCGCCATGGCGCGACTGGTCGCAGCTGGCCGCGTTACCCCTCCGAGCCGGGACCTCGGCTCGCTCCTTCCGCCCGGCGGCCCGACCTCGACGACGCTCAGCCGCGCGCTCGCGGACGAGCGGGCCGATCGCCTCTGAGCGACCGTGCTCTACCTGGATGCCTCCGCCATCGTGAAGCTGGTTCGACGCGAACCTGAGACCTCTGCGCTGATCGAGGAGGTCCAGGGCGATCCCGATCTCGTATCGAGTGCTCTGGCGTGGACGGAGGTGGTGCGCGCGACGCGTCGTGCGCGCACGAGTGTGGATCGCGCCCGCTCGGTGTTGGAGGGTATCGGCATGGTTCCCGTCGACGACGGCATCCTCCGTGGGGCGAGCGAGCTCACGCCGACATCGCTGAGGACCCTGGACGCGATCCATGTCGCGACCGCGCTTTCGTTGCGGGACGACCTGGCCGCCGTGGTGGCCTACGACGAGCGCCTGATCGCGGCTGCTCGACGTCATGGCCTGCTCGCGCGTTCACCGGGCCGCGACCGCTGAGCCGCACCCTGCCCTGTCGGTATCGCCCGCTAACGTCTCGGCGTGGAAGAAGCGCTCCGTTCGGAGATCATCGCTCACCTGACCGAGATGGTCGGGCCTGGCGCCGAACCACGGCCGCACCAGGTCGAGGCGATCGAGGCGGTCGCGATCCGTCGGGCGCGGGTGCTCCTCGTCCAGCGGACGGGATGGGGCAAAAGCGCCGTCTACTTCATCGCCACCCGTCTGCTCCGCGACCGGGGGAGCGGTCCGACGCTGCTCGTCTCTCCTCTGCTCGCGTTGATGCGGAACCAGATCGAGATGGCCGAGCGCGTCGGAGTTCGCGCCGCGTCGATCAACAGCACGAATCCCGAGACGTTCCCCGAACTGCTCGATCGTTTGGAGCGAGACGATGTTGACCTGATCCTGGTCTCGCCGGAGCGCTTCAACAACGAGCGGTTCCGGGCGGAGATGTTGCCGACGCTCGCGAAGGGTGCCGGCCTGCTGGTGATCGACGAGGCGCACTGCATCAGTGACTGGGGACACGACTTCCGCCCCGACTATCGGCGGATCGTGCGTGTCCTGGAGCTCTTGCCCCGAGGCGTTCCCGTCCTCTGCACGACCGCCACCGCGAACGATCGAGTGGTCGAAGACGTCGTCGCCCAGCTCGGAGACGAGCTGGAGGTGATCCGAGGGACGCTCGACCGCGAGAGCCTGGCGCTCTCCGTCCTGCGGATCCCCGACCCGGCGGAACGCATGGCGTGGCTGGCGGAATGGATCCCGTCGATGGAAGGCTCAGGCATCGTCTACACGCTGACCGTCGCCGACACCACGCGTGTCGCCGGCTTCCTGCGGTCGCAGGGGATCGATGCCGAGGCGTACAGCGGCGACACCGACCACGAGGAACGGTTGGAGCTCGAAGCACGATTGCTCGCGAACCACGTGAAGTGCTTGGTGGCCACGTCCGCCCTCGGGATGGGGTTCGACAAGCCCGACCTCGGGTTCGTGGTGCATTTCCAGTCGCCCGGTTCGCCGATCGCCTACTACCAGCAGGTGGGCAGGGCGGGTCGCGCGTTGGATCACGCTCCCGCCATCCTCCTGTCCGGTCTCGAGGATCGCGACATCCAGGACTTCTTCATCCAGACCGCGTTCCCGCCCCGCGGCATCGCCGAGCAGGTGGTCGGATTCCTGGAAGAAGAGGCGCGTCCGGTCGCACGCAAGGAGATCCTGGCGAGGGTGAACGTGAAGTCCGGCCGGCTGGACGGGATGATGAAGATCCTGGAGGTCGACGGCGCGATCGAGCGGGTGGACGGCGGCTACCGACGCACGCTCGCGCCATGGGAGTACCCCGAAGAACGCGTGCGGCGGGTCACGGAACAACGTCGCATCGAACAGGCGGCGATGGCGGAGTACGTCGAGACCCACGAGTGCCTGATGGTCTTCCTCCGGCATCAGCTGGACGATCCCGGGGCCGAGCCCTGCGGACGATGTGCGAACTGCACGGGGATCCATCCGTCCGACGATGTGGATCCCGCGCTGGTCGATGCCGCCCGGCGGCATCTGCGATCAGCGGAGCTCTCGTTCGAACCGCGCAAGCTGTGGCCGGCCGGCCTCGAGCGGGTCAGCGGGGCGATCCCTGCCGAGCTTCGCGTGGAGGCAGGTCGCGCGTTGAGCATCCTCAACGACGGCGGTTGGGGAACGTTGGTGCGTGATGGCACGGTCAACGTGGGGCGGTTGTCGGAGGAGTTGGTCGACGCATCCGTGGCGCTGATCCGCGATCGATGGCGACCGGATCCGGTTCCCGAGTGGGTCACGTGCGTCCCTTCGGCGAGTCATCCAGAGCTGGTTCCGGACTTCGCCTCGCGACTGGCCGACGCGCTCGGTATCCCGTTCGTTCCGGTCGTGCGCCGGGTCCGAGCGCGGCCGCCGCAGAAGGAGATGGAGAACAGTCACCAGCAGTTCCGGAACGTCGACGGTGCGTTCGCTGTCGAGTCCGCGGCGGTCGTGCCGGGGTCGGTCCTGTTGATCGACGACATCGCGGACTCGCTGTGGACCCTGACCGTGACCGGTGCCGCGTTGCGAGATGCCGGCTCGGGTCCGGTCTTCCCGTTCGTGCTCGCGCGAGCGCAGGGGAGATGAGGGGTACCGTGGCGTCGATGTTGGGTCACTCCGATGCCGCATTGGGAACACTCCTGCTGACGAGCCAGATGGTCGATGTCGAGGCTCTCGCGTTCTCGCCGAAGGAGTACTGGCGCTTGATCCGCCAGGTGGAGTCACCCGCCCGCCTCTTCGGCATCGACGCGCCCGAGCTCGTGTCGACGTTCGATCTGTCGCCCGACGATGCCGCTCGGATCATGGGGCGCCTCGGCGGGGCGACGCAGCTCGCGTTCGAACTGGAACGCCTGTATCAACAGGGCTACCGGATCCTGACGCCGTACGATGAGGAGTATCCGCGTCGGCTGATGGATCGCCTCGGCGACCAGGCACCGCCGGTCGTCACGACGGTGGGATCGGTGCCGCTGCTTGGTTCCGACGCGGTGGGTCTGGTCGGCTCGAGGAACGCGACCGATGAGGCGATCGAGGTGACCGAGCGCGTGGCGATCGCGGCAGCCGAGCGAGGACTCACCGTGGTGAGCGGCGGCGCGAAGGGCATCGACCAGCGTTCGATGGCTGCGGCGTATCAAGCTGGAGGGAACGTCGCCGGGTGGCTGGCGGAGTCGATGGAGAAACGGCTGATGGACGCGGAGACGCGTCGCGTGGTGGCGGATGGACGGGTCTGCCTGGCTACTCCGTTCGAGCCGGACGCCGGTTTCTCGGTCGCGAACGCTATGGGTCGCAACAAGCTGATCTACGCGAGCGCGGCCGTCACGCTGGTCGTCGCGAGCGACTCCGGCAAGGGAGGGACCTGGGAAGGCGCGATCGAGTCGCTACGGGCCGGCTACGGCAGGGTGGCGGTCTGGATGGGCCGCGGTGCCGGCCCGGGGAACGAAGCATTGTCAGCACGAGGCGCCTCAGCGATGACCTCCGTCGACGAGTTCTTCGATCTCTCCGCGGACGTCGCGACACCCGAACGACCCCAACTGTCGCTCGACATCTGAGCTCCGTGCCACCAGTGCTCCTGGGTGAGAGCGATCATCCGCCCGCCCTTCGCGCCTACCCGTCGATGGGTTCGACCTCGTCGGACGCGATGGCGACGAGCGAGGGGACCATATATCCGATCCTGACCCGCCTCCGCCGCGACGGCCTCGTCGAGAGCACGTGGCGGGAGTCGCCGAACGGACCGCCGCGTCGCTACTACCGGCTGACGAACCGAGGCCGCGAGGCGCTCGCGGGGTTCCAGCGGGATTGGGTTCGGTTCGTAGAAGCCGTCGATCACCTCTTGGAAGGGACTGGAAATGATGACGCGACAGACCGTTGACGTGTATCTGGATCGACTCAGCAAAGAACTCGCGGATCTCCCCGACGATCGTCGCCGTGAGCTCATCGAAGAGATCCGTGGCCATATCACCGAGGCGCTATCATCGATGACCGATCCGTCGAAAGCGATCCTCCTGCTCACGTCGGGTGTCTGGTCGCGCAACGACAAGGTGCTCGGACTCTTGCTGTTCCCTGGGGGACTCGCGTTTCCGTTGCTCCTGCTTAACCTCGTCGGCGAGGTCTGCATGTCGTCGACCGTGGACCGCCGGACCACGCAGTCCTGCACCGGCACCTCGCTGCCGCCTGTGCTGGGGATCCCGCTCCTCATCGTCCTCGTCGTGACGCCGTTGGTCGTCGCGGCGCACCTGGCATCGAAGTTGCGGACACGTTCATAGCGATCGTTACGCGGTGGGGTTCTCCCAGATCGAGACATGGGAGCGGCTGTCGCTCGTGATCGGTTCGCGCTGCGATCACTCTCAGTGTGTTCCCGGCTCCTTCTCCTATCCGTCGTTCGCGCCGACCGCCGTCGCAAGTCCTTGGATCGCGTCGACGAGGCGTTGCGCGTCCTCCGCGGAGATCTCGCCCTTGTCGAGGCCCTTGTCCATGTTGTCCTGGAGCCGGCCGAGCGCGTCCAGGACCCGCCCGCTGTCTCCCTGTTCGAGCGCCCGCACCACCTCGTCCTGCCCGTGCTCCAGATCCTTGGCGAGATGCCCCTCGACGGCTCCCGACGCTCCCAGCTCGTCGATGAGTCCAGTCAACTCGGCCGTGGCGTCCCCGACCCCGGTGGCGGGCGGGGGAGACGGCGATCGCGGCGACGGCGTTGGCGTCGTGGTCGAAGGGGAGGGAGACCGATGCTGGGCCGGCGTCTTCGCATCGACCGTGGGATCGGTTCCCCCGAAGATCGCGTTGAGGACGAGCAACAGGACGACCCCCGCGAGCAAGCCGGCGATCCAGAGGATCGGCGATGACGGTCGCGGAGGTCGGCGGCGCGGCATCGTTGCCGACGCCGGAGGCGAGGCCACCGGCAAGACGTCGGTGGCCGGCAATGGCGCCAACGGTTGCGTGGCGACATCTTCGATGTCCGGCTCGCTCACGACGGGCATCGTCTCCAACGTCCGACGGAGCTCGTCGGCGCCGTCCGGCCGATCCGACGGGTCTTTCGCCAGCAACCGGTCGATCGTCGAGGCGAGCGCAGCTGGCACCTGCGGGACGACGGCGTCTGCGCGCTCCGGCGTCGTGTGGGCGTGCTGGTATGCGAGGGCCGCCGGCTCGTCCGCCACGAACGGCGGGTGGCCCGTGGCCATCTCGAACATCACGCAACCGAGCGAATAGAGATCGGCCCGCGCATCGACCGGATCGCCGGTGACCTGTTCCGGCGAGACGTAGGGCGCCGAGCCGAACACCTCGCCCGCGCGGGTGACCGTCACGTCGCTCGCGACGCTCGCGATGCCGAAGTCGCCGATCTTCACCGCTCCCGACGCCGTGAGGAAGACGTTCGACGGCTTCATGTCGCGATGCACGATCCCGCAAGCATGCACCGCCGAGAGTCCCGAGCAGATGTCTCCGGCGATCGACACGACGCGCGCGGGTTCGATCCGCCCCTCGCGATGGATCAGCTCGCTGAGCGTCATCCCGTCGACGAGCTCCATCACCAGGAACGGGCGTCCGTCGTCCACGACGATGTCGAAGACGGTGACGACGTGAGGGTCGTTCACCCGCGCGAGCGCGCGCGCCTCGCGGGCGAACCGCGCTTGCGCGGTCGCATCCTCCATCGCGGAGGACGGCAAGCGCTTGACCGCGACGTCACGGCGCAGCTGCAGGTCCGTCGCGGCGAACACCTCCGCCATCCCGCTCGAGCCGAGCGAGCGATCGAGTCGGTAGCGGCCGGCGACGACCTCGTTCGGGCCGATCACTTTGCGATCGGCCGGGGGAGGGGGCTCCATCCGCCAAGGCTACCCACCTGGCCGGTCGGTGAACCGGCCCTAGTCCAGCAACGCGTCGAACGCGTGCAGCGTCTCGTTCAGCCGCTCCGACAGCGTCCCCGCGAGCCACCGGTGCAGCTCCGCCGCGAGCTCCGGTTCCGTGGCCTCCATCCGCTCGATCGACGCGCGGCTGAGGCGCAGGACCACGCTCGGCGTCTCGGCCACCACGTCGGCCGTGCGTGGGACGCCCGTGTAGAGCGCGATCTCGCCGACGACCACACCGGGGAGCACGGTGCGGAGGCGCACGCGCGTCCCCTCGGGCGTCACCATCTCGACCTGGAGCCGGCCGGACTCCAGCACGAACACGTCGTCGGGCGGCTCG
>JBBQVZ010000050.1:0-21996 GCA_038211015.1 Actinomycetota bacterium
GGTCACTGGTCCGCCTGGCAGGCGGCCAGAGTCGAGGTCGCGCAGGCCGAGGAGAAGGAGAAGCGCGACACGGAAGACATCGCCCAAGACGTGGTGGAGCGGATCGTCCAGGAGACCGAAGTGAATCCCAGTGGCAACGTCTGCGAGGGTTTCACTCCCGCCGCTTCGGGGAACCATCCCGAAAGGAAGGGGTGAGCACATATGGCGATGCAGCTGAAGAACCGCAAGGAAGCCGAGGCCCGAGTTGGACGAGCGGCCCGCTTGCAGGTTGGTTCGCTCCGGCTCGAGGCGCAAACGGCTCACACCGCGGCCTCATCAGATGGGCCGGAGGTCAGGACGTGTACTCGCTGCGGCGAGCACGTCGCCTTCCGCATCGATCCGCCCGGCGGTTGGGCTGAATGTCCGCTCTGCGGGCACCTTTCCTGAGCTTGGCGATCGACGACCGACCCAAGCCCGACGGACTGAAGGAGGAACCATGAACGATCATAGGATCACGGACCGAGTCACCCGTGTGAGGGACCGCGCCCGCGAGCGCGTCATGCACTCCCGGGTGGAGAAGCTGGATCGGGACAACGAACGATTGCGGACCGAGGTCGGCCTGTTGCGTGGCGACCTGGAAGAGGAGCGCAGCTCCTTCAAGGATGCGCTGAAGGCGCTCGACGCTCGCGCGGCTACGTCGAACAACGGCCGCAGACCTCACCTCTTCCGCACATTGGTGATCGCCGGAGGTGCATACGTGCTCGGCACGCGTGACGGGCGTGAGCGCTACAACCAGATCGTCCGAAGGGTGCGGGCGCTATCGGAGGGCGTCAAGCACCGTTTGGATGAGCGGGACGCACACGACTGGGATGCTTCCCGACCGGAAGGCGACGCGATCGTTCCCCGCCCGTCCACCTCGAGTTGACCGAACAGAAGTTCCGAGTATTGGCGAGCCTGCGCACGGTTCCCCGGCGAGCTGACGCCTGGCAGCAGCAACACCCCGTCGTCGCGTTCCCTGTTGCCGTCATCCGGAAGTTCGGAGACGACCGCGGCGGCTCCCTCGCCGCCCTCGTGGCCTACTACGGGTTCTTCTCGATCTTCCCGCTGCTCATGGTCCTCGACGTGGTGACCGCTCGGGCCCTTCGCGGCGACTCGGAGCTCCGGCGCCGCGTGATCGATTCTGCGGTGGCGGAGTTCCCGGTGATCGGAGACCAGATCCGATCGAACATCGGCACGATCCGCGGCAGCACGTTCGTGCTGGTGTTCGGCTTCGTCGGCGCCATCTGGGCCGGCATGGCAGTGCTCACTGCGATCCAGTCCGCGATGGACGAGGTGTGGGATGTCCCGCGGCGCGAACGGTCCGCATGGCTGCCGCGGTTGTTCCGAGGGCTGATCGCCCTGATCGCACTCGGGCTGACGGTCCTGGTGGCGACAGCGACGGCAAGTGCGGCGGCCGCGCTCGGCTCGTGGAGGGCGGCGGCTGTGGGGCTGGCGATCTCCACCACGCTCAACGTCCTCACGATGGCGGTCATCTTCCGGTCATCGACGAGCGCGCGGGTCTCATGGAACGACGTGCTTCCGGGAGCGGCCATCGCGGGGTTGGTGTGGACGCTCCTCCAGGCGATCGGCGCCTACATCGTCGACCGGCATATCCGAGGAGCGAGCAACGCCTACGGGACGTTCGCCGTCGTCATCGGACTTCTGACCTGGCTCTACCTGGGCGCGCAGCTCACGGTGATCGCTGCGGAGATCAACGTCGTTCGGTGCCGACGACTCTGGCCGAGGTCGCTCGTGTCTCCGCCGACCCGCCCCGAGGACGAGGAGGCCCTCACGCTCCAGGCACGTCAGGAGGAAGCCCTGCCATCCGAGCGAGTCGTCGTGAGATTCGGAGGATCCGTGGAACGAAAGCCGACAGATCAGAGCCTGTGACGGATCATCAGAGCCCGTCAGGTGACGGAAGACCTTCGATCGTTTCCCCATGATCGAAGAGGTGCTCCCCTTGCGTCGTGATGACCGCGACATCGCCGTCACCCATCGCTCGCCAACCGTCATCGGTCCACACGGCGGCCGTTCGTTCGTCGAGGCCCAGGAGCACCACGTCGTCGGAGGGACGAGCCTCGAGAGCCGACACGACCCACTCCCTGCCGAACGTCGCGAAGTGGGGAAGCACCGCAACGCCAGGGACAAGACCCAGCGCGTCGCGATAGCGGCGCCGCCGGTCTCCCGGGTACCGGCCCCGGATCAACGTCCACTGCCCCAGGGCCATCGCCCCGGCCGAAGACCCAGCCAGCGACGCGCCTGACCGCCACGCCGAGACGATGCCGTTCCACACCGGGGAGTCGAGCAACACGTCCGGCACGATCCCGGGATCGCCTCCCACCAGATAGAAGAACCTCCCTCGCGCGGCGAGCTCCGCGGTCTCCGACGAGAGCACCTGCGTTCGGTTCCGCGCGGGGAGCTCGACGACGTCCAGCCCGAACTGGGCGAACCACTCGCGGGCATGCGCGACCGCCAGCTCCGGCCGGTGCCGCGCCGCGGCCGTGGCCACCACGTACGCGGGACCATCACCCGCGGCCGTCGCCAACAGCGCGTCCTGCGGCTCGTTGCCGGGGTGCAACTCGTCTCCACCCACCAGGGCAAGAGGTCCGATCATGCGCGCAGCGTACGGCGGGCCGCGAACGAGCGTCCGACCTATGCTGGGTGCATGCCCTCCCTGTACGAACTGACCGCGGACGTGCCGTTCGTCGCACCGGTCATGGTCGGTGCGTTCGACGGCTGGATCGACGCGTCTGCGGCGGCCACATCGGCCGCGGCGACGCTCGCGGAGAACGGCGAGGTGGTTGCGACGTTCGACGGCGATGCGCTCTACGACTACCGGGCCAGGCGGCCGGTGCTCGACGTCGTCGACGGAACGCTGGCCCGGCTCGAGTGGCCCGAGCTCACGGTTCGCAGCGTGGAAGCCGGAGGCCGGCACCTCCTCATCCTCACGGGTCCTGAGCCCGACTATCACTGGCGGCAGCTGGGCACCGATGTCCTCGACCTGTGCCTGCGCGTCGGCGTCGTCGAATGGGCGAGCCTGGGTGCGATCCCGGCCGCCGTGCCCCACACCCGGCCGGTTCCCGTCCTCGCCACCGCATCGCGAGAGGGACTCCTCCACGAGGACGAGTCGCAGGGCCCGCAGGGACTCCTCCGCGTGCCGGGCGCCGCCCTCAGCACGTTGGAGCTCGCGGTGAGCGGCACCGGCATCCCCGCGGTGGGCTTCTTCGCCCAGGTGCCGCACTACGTCGGCGGGCCGTTCGCGGTCGCTTCGATCGCCCTCCTGGAGCACCTCGGGCGACACCTCGGCGTGGAGCTCCCGCTCGGCTCGCTCCTCGCGGACGCGCAGGAGCAACGCGAACGGTTGGACGCCGCCGTGGCGGCCGACGAGGATGCGGGCGCGTACCTCCAGCGACTTGAGGCCCTCGCCGGTGAGGATCGCCTGACGTCGGGCGACGAGCTGGCGTCGGAGATCGAGCGCTTCCTCTCGGACCGGAGTCGCGACGGCGGCGACGACCCGGGGCCGTTCGAGGACCGCTGAGTCTCAGACCGCGACGTTGAGGTAGCGGACGATCGGCTCGTCGCCGACCCACTCGACCAGCGACAAACCGCCCCACGACTGGCCGATGCGGAAGATCTTCCCGTCCTCCACGCCCAAGACGTCCGCGAGCACGGCCCGGATGACGCCTCCGTGCGTCACCACGGCAACGGAGCCGCCACGGTGCTCCCGGCGGATCCGGGCGATCTCCTCGGTGACGCGTGCTCGGAGATCCCCGAACGTCTCGCCGGCTGGGAACCGCACGGTCGCGGGATCGCGCATCCACTGGCCATACAGATCCGGATACGACGCGGCGATCTCGTCGAAGGTCCGCCCCTCGAAGGCTCCGAAGTCGATCTCCACGAGCTGCTCGCGCAGCACGGGTCTCAGGCCGTGCGGAGCTGCCACCGCGGTCGCCGTCACGACGGCTCGGCTCAGGGGACTCGCGTAGACGGCGTCGAGCGTCGTGTCTCGAAGATGGTCCGCGATGCCCTGCGCGTGGATCGCGCCGTCCTCCGATAGCGGCACGTCGAGCACCCCGTGGCAGACCCCCTTGGCCCAAGCCGCCGGCGCCGTGTGCCGGATCAGGAGCAATGCCGTCACCGGGGAAGAAGTCATCGGTAGGCCAGGCCGACGAGGAGCACGACCATCGCGGTCATCTCGACCGCTGCCCCCAGCGTGTCTCCGGTCATCCCTCCGAGCCGTCGGCGGCACCTCCATGCCCACACGCCGGCCAACGCGGCGGCGGCGGCACACCCGATGAGCCCACGCAGACCACCGCTCGCCGACGCGATCGCGATGCCAAGGAGCGCGGCACCCCACGTCCCCGCCGGCCGCCCGTGCGCGCCAAGTGCGCCACCGGTTCCGCCGGTTAGGCGTGCGTATGGCTCCACCGAGCCGACGACACCGGCGATCGCCCGCGACGTGGCCGCGGCGGCGATCAACATCCAGAGGCCGCCGGCTCGCTCGGCGAGCGCGGCGATGACGACCGCCTTCGCGATCAGATCGACCGAGATGGCGGCGGCCCCGAACACCCCGATCGCGTGATCGCCCATGATCTCGAGGGCGCGCTCGCGCGTCGAGCCCCCGAAGCCGTCGAACGTGTCGGCGAGGCCGTCGATGTGCAATCCCCCGGTGAGGATGAGCTCGGCGGCCACCGCGCCTACCGCGGCCACACCTGCCGGGAACGCGTGGCCCAGCGTCCAGGCAACCGCCGCCATGATCGACCCGACTCCGGCACCGACCACGGGGAACAGGACCACGCCCCGCGCGACATCCGCCGGTCCGATCCTGCCGGCGCGGTCGAGGGGTAGTCGCGTCAGGAACGCAGCGGCCGCTAGGAAGGCGCGGCCGATCCCTCCCCCGTCAGCTCGTGTGTCCATCCCGGATCACGCTCCGGCGTCCGTGACGTTCGCATCCTGGAACGTCGCCATCTCGTCGAGCAGGGCGAGCGACGCGTTCACGATCGGGATCGCGAGGGTCGCGCCGCTCCCCTCGCCCAAGCGCATCCCCAAGTCGAAGATCGGTTCCAGCCCGAGAGCGTCGAGGACGAGCGCATGCCCGGGCTCGGTGGATCGATGCGAGGCGAGCATCGACCCGACGCATGCCGGGGAGAGACGGGCGGCCACCAGGGCCGCCGCCGCCGTGATGAAACCGTCCAACACGACGGGGATCCGAAGGGCAGCCGCGCCAAGCACCACTCCGGACAACACACCGATCTCGAACCCACCGACCGCGGCGAGGGCCCCAACGGGTTCGCGGATCTCTACGGCGCCTGCGTTCGCGGCGAGCGCTCGCCCGACCGCATCGACCTTCCGAGCGAGGCCGGCGTCGTCCACCCCGGTTCCACGCCCGCACACGGCCGCGGGGTCTTCGGGCAGCAGCGCGGCGACGACCGCAGCCGCGGACGTGGTGTTCGCGATGCCCATCTCTCCGAGGCCAACCAGCCGCGCTCCTTCGGCCGCCACGCTCTCGACCAGCTCGATCCCGACAGACAAGGCCCGGAACGCCAGGTCCGATGTCATGGCCGGGCCCCGCGTGGCGTTGGCCGTGCCGGGTCCCAGCCGACGATCCAACACACCGGGAACATCGCTGAGATCGGAGACGATACCCGCGTCCACCACGACCAGCCGCGCGCCTGCGCGGCGGGCGAGGATACATACCGCCGCTCCCCCGGCCGCGAAGTTCCGGACCATCTGCGCCGTGACCTCTTGGGGATACGCGCTGACGTTCTCAGCCGCGATCCCGTGATCCGCGGCGACCACGATCACGGCGGAGGGCGCGGGCAAGGGAGCGGGCAAGCCGCGTATCCCTGCGACCATCGAAGCGATCGCCTCCAGCCGTCCGAGGCTGCCGCGCGGCTTCGTCTTCTGATCCATCGCGCGCTGAGCCGCCGCAGCGCACGCGACGTCGACCTCCCGGATCCTGCCAACGGTCGCCCCCACGAGTGCCCGCGCGTCAGGCACGGCCGAACATCTCGATCAGATCGTCGGCAGGCGTCAGGTCGAGCGCGCGACCCGCGAACACCAGCACGGACCGATCCGCGACCGCGCAGAACACCGCGTTCACCCGACCCTGCACGTCGCGGAACGCCCGCCCCAGGTCGTACGCCGGCACGACCCCCATCCCCACCTCGTTAGACACGACGAGGGTGGGGGCGACCCGATCGGCGGCCAGCGCGGCGACCCGGCCCGCCTCTTCCTCGATCCGCTGGGCGGACCATCCCGACAACAGCAGGTTCGAGACCCAGAGCGTCAGGCAGTCCAGGATGACGCACGCATGCTGAGGAACGCCCGCGATCGCTCGAGCAACGTCGAGCGGCTCCTCGACCGTGGTCCAATCCGTGGGCCGCACCGCGCGATGCGCGGCGATCCGTTCGGCCATCTCGTCGTCGCGCGCCTCGGCCGTGGCGATCAGTATGACCGCCGCGTCCGTCGCCGCGGCGAGCCGTTGGGCGAGCGCGGACTTCCCGCTCCGCGCCCCTCCGAGCAGCACGAGGAGTGCCATCAGAAGTCGATCCCGCGCATGGCGCGCACGCCCCGGTCGAACGCGTGCTTCTCGTTCCGCATCTCGGTCACGGTGTCCGCGATGGCGATGAGCTCGGCAGGAGCGTCTCGGCCCGTCGCGATGACCGAGACATCGGCTGGCCGCCCGGCGATGGCGTCCACGACGTCCGCGACGGGGATCCAGCCCCAGTTGATCGGATACGTGATCTCGTCGAGGACGATCAGGCGGTGATCGCCCGTGGCGAGCAGGTTGGACGCCGTCCGCCATCCCTCGCGTGCGACCGCCTCGGTCTCGTCCATGTCGGAGGAGTCCCACGTGAACCCGTCGCCAGTCGTCCACCAATCGATGCCGAGCGTCGCGCTCGCCTTCTGCTCGCCGGTCCGCCACTTCCCGGACTTGACGAACTGCACGACGCAGACGCGCCATCCGGCGGCGGCCGCGCGCATGGCGGTGCCGAACGCGGCCGTGGACTTCCCCTTGCCGTCACCGGTGTTGACCAGAACCAACGAGCTTGGCCGGATGGTCGCGCGCCGCGGCGCTTCCACCGACGGGATCGGATCCGGACCCGAAGGCATCAGACCTCCTCCTCAGATGACGCCGAAAGCCGTTCGCGTACCGGCACGACGGCCCGTCCGGCGGCGAGGACGGGAAGGACGCGCACCCGCGCCCCGTAGTGACGCTCGATCGACGATCGGGTCAACACCTCGTCGGCACGACCGCTGGCGACCATCTCACCGTCGACGAGCAGCGCGAGCTCCTCGGCGTACTGCCCCGCCAACGTCAGGTCGTGCATGGCGGCGAGGACGGTGAGGCCATCCTGTCTGCGCAAGTCGTCGATGAGGTCGAGCACGTCCTGTTGGCGGCCCACGTCCAGCGCAGTGGTCGGCTCGTCGAGCAGGAGGATCGGCGCCTGCTGCGCCAGCGCTCGGCCTATCACGGCACGTCGTCGCTCGCCGCCGCTCAGTCTCCCCAGCTCACGCGACGCCAGCGCCTCGAGCTGGAGGCGCTCGATGACGTCGCCGGCGACCCGACGATCGCGCGCGCCCTCCTTCGCGAGGTAGGACAGATGGGGAGTCCTTCCGAGGAGCACGTACTCGGCGACGGTCATGCCGGGCGGTACCTCGGGTTCCTGAGGGACGATCGCGACACGTCGCGCGAGCTCGCGATGGGAGAGATCTCGCACGGGAGCACCGCCGATGGCGATGGATCCCTCGTGGCCCACGAGCCCCGCCACCGCGCGCAACACCGACGTCTTCCCGGCGCCGTTCGGGCCGATCAAGGTCGTCCATCCACCTGATGGGACGACGAGCGACAGGTCGCGAACGACGGGAGCGGCGCCGTAGTCGATCGAGACGCGCTCGAGCCTGATCACGGCGCCGCCGTTCGGGTGGATCGAAGCACCACGACGAAGAACGGTGCGCCGACGAGCGCCGTGATCACGCCGATCGGCAGCTCCGCTGGCGACACGGCGACGCGCGCCAGCGTGTCGGCGAGCACGAGGAACGCCGCCCCCAACGCGAGGGACAGCGGCACCACGACGCGGTAGCTCCTGCCCACCATGAGCCGCACGGTGTGGGGCACGATGATGCCCACGAACGCGATCGCCCCGCATACGGCGACGACCGCGGCGGTGCCGAGCGTCGCGGCGACCACGACCCAGAATCGCACACGGCGTGGACGGACGCCGAGGCTCGCAGCCTCGTCGTCCCCGAATTGCAAGACGTCCAGCACGCGCCGGTGCGCGACCACGACGACGACACAGATCACGACGTACGGCACCACGAGCGAGACGCCTTGCCAACCGGCGGTCTGGAGGCGGCCCAACAACCAGGCGTACACCTGCCTGATCTGGTCGGCGTTCCGTTGCTGCGCGTACGTCTGGATCGCCGTCAGGAACGACGCGATCGCGACCCCGGCGAGGATCAAGGACGTCACGCTCCGCATGCCACCCGCCGAGCGCCCGAGCACGTACGCCCCCGCGACCGCGAGCGCTGCACCCGCGAACGCGGCCGCGGCGACCAGGTTGACCCCCAAGAAGGCCTGCCCGGGAAGGAAGATGATCGCGAGGGTCGCCCCGAGCTCTGCGCCGGCCGCGGCACCCAGCAGGTACGGGTCGGCGAGCGGGTTGCGGAACGTCCCCTGATACGCGGCGCCTGCGACGGCGAGCGTTCCTCCAGCCAGCGCGCCCAGCACCACACGCGGCACCCGCAACGACCAAAGGATCGATTCCTGTTGGGCGCTGAGAGCGGTCGACGCATGCACGAACGGGATCCGCGCGAAGATCGACGCCGCGATCCCACCGAGACCCAGGTGCGCCGGACCGACCGCGACACCGATCACGAGCGCGAGGAGCAGGAGCACCGCCGAGGCGAGGACCCATCGCCAAGACACGCCGAGGGAGCCTACGGCGATCGGCCGGGCGTCTCCGCCGTCGCTCGGGGCCGCGGCCTCCATCTCACGCCGCCATCTGTTGCTCGATCGCGATCACCGTGTCCGCGACGAGCTGGTAGAAGTCGACCGCGCGCGGTCCCCATCGGGAGACGATGTCGTCGTCGGCCTCGAGGACTTCACCCATGTGGAGCGCGGCGATGCTGGACCAACCGGGGCGCGTGCCCACGGTCGCGGCGGTTTGGCCGCAGCACACCGTGTCGGCGAGCACGATCAGGTCCGGGTCGGCGCTCACGATGTACTCGGACGAGAGCTGCGGGTAGTCGCCCGCTTTCCCGTTCGCGCCGTCGGCGATGTTCTCCATGCCAAACGCCTTGTAGATCTTCCCGACGAACGTTCGCGACGTGGCCGAGAAGAAGGTGTCATCCAGCTCGTGGTAGACGCTGAGCGGATCCGACGGCGGAGGGACGGAGGCGACGATCCCGGCGATGTCGGATCGCATCTGCTCCGCGAGCGTGGCCGCCTCCTCCGTATGACCCGTCAATGTGCCGAGGTCGGCGATCTGCTCGTACGAATCCCTCATGCTTGCGGCCGCCGGCTGGATCAGGGTGGGGATCGCGAGGGCCTTCAGGCTCTTCACGAGCCCGCCCGGGTCGTACGACACCAGGACGAGGTCGGGCGTGTAGCCGGCGATCGCCTCGACGTTCGGCTGGAACCCGGACAGTTTCGTCATCGGGGTCCCGGGCGGATAGTTCGACTGATCGTCGACCGCCACGACCTGGGCGCCGGCGTCGATCGCGAACAGCATCTCCGTCGCGGTCGCCGAGAGCGAGACGATCCGCTCCGGCAGGGTCGGAAGCGTCACGTCCCCGACGGTCGCGGGGAACGCGCTCACGCTCGGCGTCGGTGCAGCGGATGTGGAACTCGGAGAGGTCGCGGAGTCCCCCGGCGCGGTGTCCTCGCCGCACGCGGGGATCGCCGCGGTGGCGATCGCCAGGAACGCGATGAGCGTCCTTCGGAACATGAACATCCTCCTTCTCTCGGAGGATGAAGAGATCTTTCCGAGCGGCGCTCGCCGCACGGACGCCCTTCAGCCGAGAACGGTCCCGTCGGCACGGAGCAGGCGACCTGGCTCGCCCTCGAAAGGGCATCACAGTTGCGGGACAGCGCCGGAATCTCACCGGACTTCGCTGACTTCCGTACCACCCCGGGCGACCCCGAGGCGACGGCAACGTAGCATCACGACGGCCGGCTCAGCAAATCATCGCAGTCGGTAGCATCTGGCCATGGCCGAGGCTCCCTCGAAACGCACGCGCGTCCACCGTCATCCCGAGCGAGGTGCGTACGACCGGGCCACGATCGATGCCATTCTTGATGAGGCGCTCATCTGTCACCTGGCGTGGGTTACGCCTGAGGGCGAGCCTCGAGTGATCCCGACGATCCACGTCCGCGTCGACGACACCCTCTACGTACACGGATCCCAGGCCAGCCACACCCTCCGCGCGCTCCGCAGCGGCGCGCTCGTCTGCATCGAGACCACCATCGTGGATGGGCTGGTGCTGGCGCGTTCGACGCCCAAGCACTCCATGAACTACCGGTCGGTGGTCGTGTTCGGTTCACCCCGCGAGGTGACCGATCGCGAGGAGATGCACGTGGCGCAACGAGCGCTGACCGACCACGTCGTGCCCGGCCGTACCGCCGATGCCCGGCCACCCAACGACACCGAGTACAGGGAGACGGCGATCTTCGCGGTGCCGCTCGACGAGGCTTCGGCGAAGATCCGTACCGGCCCCCCGCTCGACCCCGACGAGGATCTCGCGCTCGACGTCTGGGCGGGCGTGATACCGATCCGCACTATCGCCGGGGAGCCGGAGCCCGCGCCCGATCTCAGGCCCGGCATCGACCCCCCGGGCTACGCCACCGACTACCGGCGGCAGGGGCCCTGACGCATGGATCGTGAGGGCTTCGCGTCGCTGATGGGCACGCTCGCCGATGCCTGGAACACGGGTGACAGCCGAGCGGCGCTCGATCTGTTCACCGACGATGCGCACTACGTCGAGCCCCCGGACGAGCAGCGCTACGAGGGGCGCGAGCAGCTCTGGGAGTTCTTCGCCGGCGACGACCCGCCGCCCATGTCCTTGGTGTGGCACCACGTCGTGTTCGACCCCGCGCAACAGATCGGAGCCGCCGAGTACACATACCGAGGGAGCCGGACCTACCACGGCATCACGCTCGTCCGCTTGGAGAACGACAAGATCGCCGACTGGCGGGAGTACCAGTACCCGTCCGACCTGGACTGGGAGGCGTTCTCTGCCGGCAATCGATTCTGAGCGCCCCACGCTGCGGCAGAACCTGCGGGGGTTGCCGCGCGAGGTGTGGGTGCTGTTCGGCGGCACGTTCGTCAACCGGCTCGGCACGTTCGTGCTGCCGTTCATCACGCTGTACCTGACGGGCCGTGGCTACTCGGTGCCGCAGGCGGGCCTGGGCCTGGCCGGCTACGGGCTCGGCGCGATCGGAGCGCAGGCCGTTGGTGGACTGCTCGCCGACCGGATCGGCAGACGGTACACCATCGTGGTTTCGATGCTCGGTGGGGCAGCGCTCACCCTGTCCTTGGTGTGGATCGAGGGCCTCTGGCCGATCGTCCTCGTGGTGATGCTGCTCGGCTTCTTCGCCGAGCTGTATCGGCCGGCATCGAGCGCGCTCGTCGCCGACCTCGTGCCGCCCGGGGCGCGCGTTGCCGCGTTCAGCGTCCACCGGATGATGATCAACATCGGGTTCGCGTGCGGCCTGGCGCTCGGCGGCGTGTTGGCCGGAGAGTCCTACCACCTGTTGTTCATCGGCGACGCGATCACGTCGAGCCTGTTCGCCTTCATCGCGATCACCGCGCTACCGCACGGCACCAGGACGACGAAGCACGAGGAACGTGACCGTATGAGTGCCGGCCGTTCCATCGTGGCCGACAAAGGCTTCCTCCTGGTGCTCGGCGCGGTGTTCGTCACGGCGGCGATCTATATGCAGAATGCGACAACGTTCGCGCTACACGTCACCGATCTGGGCTACTCGACCCGCGTGTACGGGTCGCTGCTCGCCATGAACGGCGTGCTGGTCGTCCTGTTCGAGCTCCCGATAAGCGCGTGGACGCAGCATCGGCATCGCACACACATGATCGCGCTCGGCGCCGTGCTCGTGGGTCTCGGGTTCGCCGAGCTCTCGTTCGTCAAGGCGGTCCCCGGCCTGCTCCTGATGGTGGTCATCTGGACGCTCGGCGAGATCGTCGAGTCTCCGGCGACGTCGGCGTTCGTCGCCGACCGTGCGCCACCTCACGCCCGCGGTCGGTACCAGGGAGCGCTCGGCATGATGTACGCGTCGGCCGCGGTCGTGGGACCGCTCGTCGGTACCTCGATCTATCACTTCAGCCCGACGGCGTTGTGGATCGGTTGCGGCGTGGCGGGGTTCGGCTCGGCGGCGCTCGCCCTCGCGGCCGGACGCCGGCCGGTGCCGGATCAAGCGGCGCTGGATCAAGCTTCGCCGATCAGTTGACGTAGCCCTCGACGGTCCGCTCGTCGCGCTCGTCCGCCTCCCCGGGATCCATGCCGGCCGAACGAAGAGCCCGACGCTGATGCAGCAGATCCCAGCACTGATCGAGCTTGACGCCGACATCCTTCAACCGTTCCTTGTCGGCGGCGGTGGCCTCGCCCCGCGATTCCTTCTCGAACAGCTCGTGCTCCTCGTGGGCGAGCTCGTTGATGTGCTCCAAGACGTCCTTGTCGCCTACCAGGTCCTCAGCCATATCCGGTCACCTCTCGGGTTGACGAAGCACGAACATCGCGGTTAGATATATCGAACCGATATACGCGGCCGATATATCCGGCCGCCCACACCTCGAACGAAGGGTACGACACCCCGCATGTTGGAACTCGCGATCCTCGGCCTGCTGAAGGAGCAGCCCATGCACGGCTACCAGCTCTCTCGGGAACTGGGTGAGTCGCTGGGCGGCTTCTGGCGGGTCTCCTATGGCTCGCTCTACCCGTCGCTCCGTCGCCTCGAGAAAGAGGGCGCCGTCGAAAGCGTCCCGAGCGACGAGGAACGGGGCGGGCGACGCAAGAACGTCTACCAGGTCACCGAGAAGGGCGAGAAGCTCTTCTTCGAGCTGCTGCAGGAAACGCCGCACGACAACTCCACCGAGGACACGCGCTTCCGTGTGCGCCTCGCGTTCTTCAAGTACCTGCCTCCGGAGACACGGATCCGCCTGCTGGAACGGCGGCGTGCGCTCCTCGAGGACCGTCTGTCGACCATCAAGGACTCGCTCCGCGCCACTCGCGAGCGGGTCGACGACTACACGCTCGCGCTCATGGAGCACGGGCGGAACGCCACCGAATCCGATATCGCATGGCTCGAAGGTCTGATCCAGGCCGAGCGTCACCGCGGCGATGGAACCACCCCGGGGGGGGGAACGAAGCGTCGTGCCTCGACGCTTCGCAGAAAGGAGCGCGCCTCATGAGCAAGGTCCGTTTGGCGATCGTGGGCGTGGGGAACTGCGCCTCGTCCCTCGTGCAGGGACTCGAGTACTACAAGGACGCGAACCCGGACGAGCGCGTCCCCGGTCTGATGCACGTGGAGCTCGGCGGCTATCACATCAGCGACATCGAGGTCGTCGCCGCCTTCGACGTGGACGCGAAGAAGGTCAACAACGACGTCGCCGAAGCGATCTTCTCCGAGCCGAACAACACGATCCGGTTCGCGGCCGATGTGCCGCCAACGGGCGTCTTGGTCCAGCGAGGCCACACGCTGGACAGTCTGGGCACCTACTACCGCGAGACGATCGTGGAGTCGGAACAGGAGCCTGTCGACGTTGCGCAGGTCCTGCGCGACACCAAGGCAGATGTGCTCGTCTGCTACCTGCCGGTCGGTTCCGAGCTGGCGGCGCGTCACTACGCGCAGGCCGCGATCGACGCGGGCGTCGGCTACGTGAACTGCCTTCCGGTGTTCATCGCTTCGGAGGTCGAGTGGGCTCGCAAGTTCGGCGAAGCCGGCCTTCCGATCATCGGCGACGACATCAAGAGCCAGGTCGGCGCGACGATCACGCACCGGGTCCTGACCAAGCTGTTCGAGGATCGCGGCGTGAAGCTCAACCGCACGTACCAGCTGAACTTCGGCGGCAACATGGACTTCATGAACATGTTGGAGCGCGAGCGGCTGACGTCGAAGAAGATTTCCAAGACGCAGTCCGTGCAGTCGCAGCTCCGCCGCGAGCTCGACAAGAAGAACATCCACATCGGGCCGTCGGACTACGTGCCGTGGCTCGAGGACCGCAAGTGGGCGCAGATCCGCCTGGAGGGTCAGTCCTTCGGCGACGTCCCCCTCATCATCGAGCTGAAGCTCGAGGTCTGGGACAGCCCGAACTCCGCCGGCATCGTGATCGATGCGGTGCGGTGCGTGAAGCTCGCACTCGACCGCGGCATCGCCGGACCGTTGATCGGCCCGAGCGCCTACTTCATGAAGTCGCCGCCTGTGCAGTTCAGCGACGACGCCGCGCGAGAGATGGTCGAGGAGTTCATCCAGGGTGTGGGCGAGTCGGCCACCGCTGACTGGACCGCGTTCTTCGACGTCCGCGCGTAACCTCGGCTCTCACCGATCCATGCGCACCACCAGGCTCAACCCCGCGGCGGTCAGCCCACCCATGGCGGGCGGGTATTCGCACGCCGTTCGCGTGGAACTCGGCGAGGCGACGATCATCTACGTCTCCGGACAGATGGCGTTCGATGTCGAAGGGACGCTCGTCGGTGTGAACGACGTGGCGGCGCAGACCCGGAGGGTCTTCGCGAACCTCCGGGAGATCCTCTCGGCGAACAACGCCACATTCGGCGACGTCGTCAAGATGGACACCTACGTCACGGACCTCGAGGGACTCTCGGCCATCCGCGAGGTCCGCCGTGAGTACTTGGCTGACGAACCACCCGCCAGCACGCTGGTCGAGATCAGCGGATTGGTGCACCCCGACGCGCTCATCGAGATCGACGTCGTCGCGGTCATCCCGACCAGCTAGGTCGCATCCGAACGCTGGTCGACCGACAGGGCCTACGATGCCCGCCATGGCCGCGAAGGGGACGCTCGAACGCACGCGCGGCGCGCTCCGCAGCCCGGATTTCCGGCGCCTCTTCCTCGTGCGCCTCGCGAGCCAGTTCGCCGACGGGCTGTTCCAGGTGTCGTTGATCGCGTCGGTCGTGTTCTCGCCCGACAAGCAGAGCACGACGGTGGGGCTCTTCAAGGCCACCTTAATCATCGCGCTCCCGTACTCGGTGATAGGGCCGTTCACCGGCGTCTTCATCGATCGGTGGCGGCGTCGGCGGATCCTCACGATCGCCCCGTGGGTGAAGACGGCGCTCGTTTGGTTGGTCCTGTTCGACCCGGAGCGAGCCCCCGTCCTGTTCTTCGCCGGCGCGTTGCTCGTCATCTCCGCGAACCGCTTCTTCCTGGCGACGGCGCAAGCCGTGGTGCCGCGCCTCGTTCCCACGGAGGACCTGTTGATGGCGAACTCCCTCGCCACGGTCGGCGGAACCGTCGCGTTGCTCGCCGGTATCTACCTGGGTGGTCAGGTGTCCGACGCGTTCGGGAACGTCTCCACGGTCATCGGAGCAGGCGCGTTGTGGCTGGTCGGATCCTGGCTGGCCTCGCGCATCCGGAACGACCTGGCTCCGCACACGCTGCCCGAGGATCCCTCGTTGCTCCGCAACGAGCTGCGGCGCGTAGGTGCGGAGTTCGCTGACGGGATCGGGCGCCTGTGGCGCACGCCGAGAGCGCTGGGTCCGATCGCGTCGATCTCGCTCGACCAGATGGGGCAGGGCGTGGTCCTGACGCTCTCGCTCGTCGTGTTCCGCGAGCGGTTCGGCGAAGGGGTCGGCTCGTTCTCCAACCTCATCGGCGCCGGAGGGATCGGCGTCTTCCTGGGGATCCTCACGGTGGGCGCGTTGGAGGATCGGTTCCCGAAAGAGCGGATCGTGGCCGGCGCGTTCCTGGCGGGCGGGCTCGCGGTGCTCGCCGTCTCGTTCGTGATCACGGGCTTCACCGTCCTCCTCGCGAGCTTCGCGGTCGGGCTGACGTTCGCGTGGAAGAAGATCCCGATCGACACGATGGTGCAGGAGTCGCTCCCCGACGGCTACCGGGGTCGCGTGTTCGCCGCCTACGACGTGGCGTACAACCTCGCGCGGATCGTCGCGGCGGGTCTGGCGATCCCCATGCTGCCGCACCTCGGCGTGGGCGGCTCGGTCGCCGCGGTCGGGATCGTGTTCCTGCTGTGGGCGCCGGTACTCCCTCGGTGGATCGGGCGGAAACCGGACATCGTCATCCGCTTCTCCGAAGGCGCGAGGGCCGAGGAATGGCCCCGCGCACTGGTGTGGGGCGGTGTGGAGGAGCCGGTCGAGGTGGTTCGCTCCTGGAACGAGGAGCGTGACGGGCGACGGATGCGCCGGTTCCGATTGGCGATGCAGGACGGCTCCGTCCTGGACGTGAGCCGGGTCGAGCCGGACGGCGCGTGGCACATCGAGCGGGAAGCTGAAGGCGAGACGGTCTGACCCTGCCTAGGCGGTGAGCTGCTGGTCGGCGTAGACCTCCGCGGGAACCCGTACGGGAGTCGTCCTCCGCGACTTCCACCAGAGACCGCCGATCCCCGCGACGAGCGCCGAGCCGCCGCCCAGTACGAAGCCAGCGCGGGCACCCATGTGCTGCGCCAGGAAGCCGGTGATGATGGAGCCGATCGGCGTGCTCCCCAGGAACACCATGCCGTACAACGCCATGACACGCCCGCGGAACTCGGGCAACGACCGCAGCTGCAACATCGAGTTGGCGGAGATGATGAAGGTCATGACCGTGAGGCCGAGCGGGATCATGGACACGTACGCGAGATCGAGTGTGGGCGCGACCGCGGTCAGCAGGAGCGCCGCTCCCGACGCGACCGACCAGATCGACAGGCGGCGGAAGTCCGGGGCGACCGACGATGAGCTCGACCGGTTCGCCATGATGAGCGCGGCGACGAACGCGCCGACGCCGGTGAGCGCCGACATCACCCCGAACGTGGCGGCGTCGCCGCCGAACGTGCGCTTCGCGAGCAGCGGCAGCAGCACCGACCAGTTGAACGCGAACGTGAACACGATCGTCATCAGCACGAGCGGCCGGCGGAGCTCTGGGGTGTTCCACACGTAGCTGAAGCCCTCGCGGACGCTGCCGCGCTCGCCGGTCTTGCGCACCTCTCGGCCGTGAAGGTCCTTCGTCCGCATGGCGAGCAGCGCACCGATCACCGCGATGTACGAAAGGCCGTCGATCAGGAAGCAGTCGGCCAGGCCGATCGTCTTGATCACCAAAGCCGCGGCGGATGCTCCGACGATCCGCGCGCCCATGAATACCGCGCTGTTCAGGCTGACGGCGTTGGTCAGGTCGTCCTCGGGAACCAGCTCCATGTAGAAACTCTGACGCGTCGGGTTGTCGAGGGCGGTCACCAACCCGGCGGCCAGCGACAGCGCGTACACCATCCACAGCTGCGCCACGTCGGTGGCGGCCAGGGCGAACAGCGTGAGGGCGAGGATCGCGTACGCGGCCTGGGTGGAGATGAGGATCTTCCGCTTGTCGTATCGGTCGGCGAGCATGCCGCCGAACGCGCCGACGAGCAGGATAGGCAGGAACGTGAGCGCCATGTTCAGGCCGAGCGCGAACCCGCTGTTCGACAACCGAAGCACCAGCCAGGCGGACGCGGTCGCGTTCAGCCACGTCCCCGTGACGGAGACGACCTGCCCGATGAAGTACAGCCGGAAGTTCCGCGTGTGCAGCGAATGGAACGTCCGGTGGACGGCGAGACCGACGCGGGTCATCGGTCTTCCTCCGCCATCCGGTCCAGGATCTCGGCCGCCCGTTCCAGCGTCGCCTGCTCATCGGGGGACAGGCCCTTGATCCGCTTCGCGAGGTATCCGTCCTTGCGACGGCGCGTGCTCTGCAGCAGTTTCCGGCCGGGCGCCGAGATCTGCACCCATGCCACCCGTCCGTCGAGCGGATCGGGCGTGCGCTCGATCAGTTCTCGCTCCTCGAGGACGAAGAGCAACCGGGTGACCGTCGGCTTCTCGACCTGTTCGTGCGACGCGAGGTCACCGGCCGTCAGGGGTCCGTGCCGCTCGATGGTGCTCAATGCGGCAAGCAGCGTGGGGGTGATACCCGTGTCGGCCTCGCGACGGAGCTTGCGCGCCAAGCGGGTCACGCCCAGCCGGAGACGGGAGGCGAGGTCGGCGATATCGGTCGCTGGGGGAGCGGTCGGCATGCCACCATGATAGTACGCCATACTAACTAGTGTCACGTACCATCTTCGCATCGTCGGAAGCCTTCCGGCGGTGGTGGGCAGGCCGCAGCGATCGGCCGCCGATGTCGTGGCTGACGGTCCTCCACGGTCGTACGCTCTACGGATGGACCACACGGCTCACGAGCCGGGCACGGTTCCGGACTGTCCCGAATGCCGGGCGTTCTCCTATGAGCCGGGGTGGTACCGCTCGCTCCGCGCGGAACACGCGTCGGGCCGCGAGCCGCTCGTCATCCCCGAGGCCGCACGGCTCGAGATCGTCCTTCCCGAAGCGGATCACTCGGACCTCGTCGTGCCGGAGCTCGAGGACACCAGGCCCGAAGACGAAGACCGCTGATCCTTCGATAGCCTCCCGCGCATGACCCGCGAGTGGGATGCCGCCGCGTACGAACGCCTCTCGGCCCCGCAGACCCGGTGGGGTCGGGTCGTGGTCGACCGCTTCGAGCTCCACGGCAACGAGCGCGTGCTCGACGCCGGCTGCGGCACCGGACGCGTCACGGCGATGCTCCTCGAGCGGCTGCCCGATGGGCACGTGATCGGCCTAGACGGGTCGGCCGCGATGATCGAGCAGGCCGCCGTGAGGTTCACCGGCGATACCAGGGTCGAGCTCATCGTGGCCGATCTGACCGAGCTCCTCCCGCTCGATGGACAGGTGGACGCCATCCTGTCGACGGCGACGTTCCACTGGATCGCCGACCATGCGTCGCTGTTCCGCAACCTCGCCTCGGTCCTTAGTCCCGGCGGACAGCTCGTCGCCCAGTGCGGGGGAGCCGGGAACATCTCGTCGCTGGAACGGGTCGTCTCCCAACTGGGCCACACGTTCGGCGGTGGGAAGACGTTCGCGACGGCGAAGGAGACGCGAGCGCGGCTGGAGGCCGCCGGCTTCGACGACATCGAAACCTGGCTCCACGAGGAACCCACGACGCTCCCACGGGAGGACCTGGAAGCGTTCCTGGAGACCGTGTGCCTGGGCGGGATCGTCGAAGGGATGGCCGACGATGAGCGAGCGCGCTTCGTCCACGATGTCGCCGCCCGGATGCCGGATCCGCTGATCGACTACGTCCGGCTGAACATCAGCGCACGACGGACCGCCTGAGCTCGCTCGTCCTCAGCGAAGGACGCCGTTGACGATCAGTCCGGCGACAGCGCTCGCGGCGATCACCGGTAGGATCTTCCATCGGAGGCGCCAGAGCCCTACGAACGACACGGCCGCCACGATCAGAGCGAACACGTCGAGCGACGACCAGACCGGGACCGGGATCGAGCCGCCGATCGTGTCGACCTCTCGCACGCGGTCGAACAGCGTGTGGGCGGCGAACGTCACGGCGAGGTTCGCGATCACCCCCACCACCGCGGCGGTGACGGCCTCGAGCGCGGCCGCCAATCGACGGCTCCCTCGGAGCCGTTCGATGTATGGAGCCCCCAGGAAGATCCAGAGGAAGCACGGAGCGAACGTCGCCCACGTGGTGACCACGGCACCGAGCACGCCGGCCGTGAGCGGCGCCAGACCACCGGGGTTCCGGTACGCGCCGACGAAGCCCACGAACTCGAGAACCATGATGAGCGGGCCGGGCGTGGTCTCGGCGAGACCGAGGCCGACCACCATCTGCCCCGGCAGCAACCATCCGTACTGTGCGACGGCCGCCACGTTCACGTACGACAGCACGGCGTACGCGCCCCCGAACGTGACCAGCGCCGCCTTGCTGAAGAACCAGCCCATGTCCGTCAACGTGTGGCCGGGCCCGCGCCACATCGCGACCGCGGCGATCGGGATCAGCCACACTGCCAGTCCCACGACCAGGACGACGACGCTCCGCCCGAGCGATGGCTGCGTGTGAGCCGCGCCGGCAACGTCGTCGCGGATCGCGACGGCCTCGTTCTCCTCGAGCTCGTGTCCAACACCCACGTCGAACAGGTGCGGCGCGAACCACCCCCCGACCAGACCGATGACCCCGGCGCCCAGGACGATCAACGGGAACGGCACGTGCAAGAGGAAGATCGAGACGAACGCGGCCACCGCGACACCCACCATGAGCCCGTTCGCCAGCGCCTTCTTCCCGATCCGGATGGTCGCCGACGCCACGATCCCGATGACGGCGGCGGCCAAGCCCGACAGCGTCGCGCTCACCCAGGTGACGTCGCCGTGCGATGCATAGAGCCACGACAGCGCGAGCATCACGAAGAAGCCCGGCAGCACGAAGGCGATGCCCGCGACGAGTCCGCCCTTCACCTTGTGCAGGAGCCATCCGACGTAGATCGCCAGTTGCTGCGCCTCGGGACCGGGCAGCAACATGCAGTAGTTCAGCGCATGGAGGAAGCGGACGTTCGTGATCCAGCGACGGCGCTCGACGATCTCGTCGTGCATGATCGCGATCTGCCCCGTCGGCCCGCCGAAGTTGATGAAGCCGAGCTTCACCCAGAAGCGCGCCGCCTCGCGGAAGGGGACGCCGTGCGTCTGCGTGGGGTCGTCGGCGCGCTCGGCCACGCCGGTGAGCGTATCCCGACTAGATGAACAGCTGGATGGAGGCGGTCTTCATCTCGAGTAAGGCCGTGGCGGCGCCGATCGGTTCCTCGAGCCCGTCGATCAGGTCCTCCTGCTTCAGACCGAGCAGGTCCATGGTCATCTGGCACGGAATCAGCCGCACGCCCATGTCCTGCGCCATCTCCAGGAGCTCGGAGGGCAGCGGCGTCTTGTAGTCCTTGGCGAGCTTCTTCATCATGCCGGGTCCGGCGCCGCCGAAGTGGTAACGACTGAGCTTGGCCTTCGACGGGTTCCCGGGGTTCATGACCGAGAGCATCTTCTGCATCCAGTTGTCGCCCGTGATGCGCACACCTGGCTTCACCAACGTGAACAGCCCCCAGAACGTGAAGAACACGCTCGCCTCCATGCCGGATGCGGCCGCGGTGGTGGACAGGATCAGCGTGGGCCAGATGCGGTCGAGGTCGCCGCCCCAGGCGATGATCGTGATCTTGTTCCGCGTGTTGATGCCGGGTCCGGGGACGGCCTGCGCCTGCGCCTCGGTCAGTAGGTCGGTGAGCTCGGCGGCCATGGTGCTCACACCTTCCGGATCATGAAGCGGTAGGTCCCGGCGTCTTCGCCGGACTCCAGCAGCTCGTTGCCGGTCAGCGTGGCCCAGCTCGGAACGTCGGAGCGAGAGCCGGCGTCGGTGGCCAGGAGCTCGAAGAGGTCGCCGCGCTGCGCGTCCTTCAACGCCTTGGCGAGGGAGACGAGCGGGCCGGGGCAGGACTGACCGCGGGCATCGACGGTGCGGGTGATGACATCCATCGGGTGGACCTCCTGGGTGGCTCGAGGGAACGATGCGGGACGGCTGGGCTCGCTCGCGCGGCGCCCGGGTCAGAGGTCCGGACAGCAGAGGCGGTCGGGGATCATCGCCGCCACGAGGCCGTAGCACCGTGTGCAGATCATGTGCAGGTGCGAAAGCCTAGCTCAGGGCGGCCGGAACGGGCAAGCAAGCTGCATATGCGGCAGCGCGCCTCAGTGGCGGGCGGGATCGGGGGTGGTCAGGCATCCTGCGTCGCGGCCGAGCTGCGAGAGGCCCTCCAGATCGCCCTCGCCCCAATTCAAGGCACCACCGCCGGACCCCTGCATCAGCTCCCCGTAGACCTTCGTGTGGCCCATCCCCATCACGTGTCCCAGTTCGTGCTGGATCGTGAGGCCCACGGCGGAGGGCGTGTCGAATCCGCCCGGCCC
>JBBQVZ010000051.1:0-21968 GCA_038211015.1 Actinomycetota bacterium
GCCGACTACTACGCGGTGATCGACGCGCGCGAAGGGTGGCGAGAGATCCTGGATCGTTGGCGCGTCGACGCGATCGTCCTGATGCCGGGTGACGCGACGGTCGCCGCGCTCGAGGACGACGCGGGTTGGCGTCTCGCCTACCGTGACGGTTCGGGCTCGGTGTTCGTTCGAGGCTGAGCGCGCTACTCGGAGGCGCCGACGCTGACGAGTCCCGACTGCGACGCCATCCTGATCGCGGCCAGGCGGCTGCCCACGCCAAGCTTGCCGTAGATGCGCGCCAGGTGCGTGGTGATGGTTCGCTCGCGCACGCCGAGACGCGTCGCGATCTGCCGGGCCGTGAGTCCCTCGGCGGCGACGACGAGCACCTCGCGTTCGCGATCGGTGAGCTTGACCTCGACCTCGCGCCGGCGCTCGATGCCCTCCACGATCTGTCCCACCGCGGATGCGGTCGGGATCGCGAGCACCATCTCGCGGTCGGCCGCGCGCCGGAGCGCCTGGAGGAAGTCGACCGGGTCGATGTTCTTGTCTACGAAGCCGTCCGCGCCCACGAAGAGTGCCCGGCTGATCGCCGTGGGATCGGCGTTGGCGCCGAACCCCAGGATGGCATGCGTGGGATAGCGCTCCCGGAGCGTCCGGATCAACCAGTACGCGTCGTGGCCGCCCGCGAGACCCAGGCCCACCAGGACCACCACGCGGGTCCGGCGGACGCGCGTGATCGCCTCGACGGCTTCGTCCGCGCTGCCCGCCTCGGCGAGCACCTCCATGTCGGGCCGGTCGTCGATCAGCAGCCTCGTTCCCGCTCGGACGACGGGGAGCGGGTCGACCAGGATCACTCCCAGCGGGCGGGGTGAGGTCGAGCCGCCTGGGTGCCCGGCGACGGGGCGCTTGCTCATGCCTCACCTATCGGCCGTTCGCGGCGAAAGGATGAGCTATCGGAGCTCGATGAGACCGAGCGAAACGGCACGCGAGACGGCCTGGACCCGGGTCCTGACATCGAGCTTGCGGTAGAGCTTGGCCATGTGGGTCTCGACCGTCCGGGGGGAGATCCCCAAGCGCTTCGCCATCTGTCGCATGGTGAGCCCCGCGCTGATCAGCATCAGGACCTCGTGCTCACGCGGCGTGAGGGTGGCGCGGACCTCGCTGCCCTCGCGCGCCATGCGGGCGAACGCCCCCAGCTCCCTGACCGCGATCCGCTGGACCTCGGGCGAGATCACCCGCTCACCGTCCAGCACCCGGCGGATCTGCTTGCCCACCGTGGGCAGAGCGGAGGACTTGACCAGGTACCCCTCGACGCCCAGCCGCAACGCCTCCATCACGGAGGGGCCATCCGTCAGATCCGTCAGGACCACCACGATGTCCACGAGCTGTCGATCGTTCAGTCCGCGGATCGCCTCCATCCCGTCGGGCAACGCGATGTCGAGGACGGCCACGTCGGGTCGGAGCTCCTGGCAGACGGCGAGGAGGGCGGAACCGGTGTCCGCCTCGCCCACGACCTCGAGGCCGGGCAACGCATCGCACGATATGCGGACCGCGCGACGGACGACGGGGTGCGCGTCGGCGACGATCAGTCTCGCCGCGCCCGCCGTTCCCTCGCCGATCATCCCCGGGAAGGCTACTGCGGGCGGTTCATGCGCTGCGGGTGACCGACCCCAGCCCGAAGCGCCAGGCGAGCGTGACCGCCTCGACCTTCGAATGCACACCCAGCTTGGCGAGGATGTTCTTCACGTGACTCTGGACCGTCATCGGGCGGATCCCGAGCGACCGGGAGATCTCGGCCGTCGACGCCCCGTCGGCCAGCGCCCGGAGGATCTCGAGCTCGCGGGTCGTCAGGAAGTCGAGCTTGCAGACCGTCGACGCCTCGCGGCCGTCGCGCAAGCGATCGACCAGGTTCGACAGATGGATCGCGGGAAGGATCAGCTCCCCGGCCAGCGCTCGGCGGAACACCGATACCAGGCTCTCTCCGTTGGGCTCGGGGGTCACGACCCCGCAGGCTCCGGCGGCGAGCGCCCCGGCGGCCAGGTCGGGCCCGCGCTGGACGGTCACGCCGATCACGCGCGTCCGCTCGGCCACCTCGCGGATCCGGCGCACGATCTCGACCCCGTCGTCGTCGGGGCGATCGAGGTCCACCAGAACCAGGTTGATGGGTTCGAGCTTCAAGGCCCGGAGCGCGGCGGTCGCGTCGGCCACGGGGCCGAGCACACTGACCCCGTCGCCCGGCAAGCCACAGATCAGCCCGTTGGCGAGTCCAGCGCCCCTATCGACGACGAGCACGCGGATGTCTTCGACCATCACTCTCCCCGTGACTCCATCGGCACGGAACTGCCGCATCCTGAAGAGCCGGGACCGATGTCCTGAACCGTGTGGCGCGAGACACTGACGACATGACGACGGAGCGCGCCAACCGGCTGGCGAGCGAGACGAGCCCGTACCTGCTGCAACACGCCCACAACCCCGTCGACTGGTACCCGTGGGGCCCGGAGGCCCTCGAGCGCGCGAGGTCCGAGGACCGACCGATCCTGATCTCGATCGGCTACGCGGCCTGTCACTGGTGCCACGTGATGGAACGAGAGTCGTTCGAGGACGACGCGACGGCCGCGCTCATGAACGCGAACTTCGTCTGCGTCAAGGTCGACCGCGAGGAGCGACCGGATCTGGACGCCATCTATATGGATGCGGCGCAGGCGATGACCGGGAGCGGCGGGTGGCCGTTGACGGCGTTCCTGACGCCGGGCGGCGAGCCGTTCTTCGCGGGCACGTACTTCCCACCGGTGCCGCAGCACGGGTTGCCGTCGTTCCAGCAGGTGCTGGGCGGGATCGCCGAGGCGTGGAACGACCGTCGTGAGGAGCTCGTGACGCAGGGCGCGAAGATCGCGGAGCACATCGCGCGTGTCGGACTGTTGAGCACCTCCCACGAACCGCTGACGGATGCGCTCACGCGCGCCGCGTTCTCGCGCCTGCAGCAGTCCTTCGACGGCGAACGCGGCGGCTTCGGCGGCGCGCCCAAGTTCCCGCAGCCGATGACGCTCGAGTTCGTCCTTCGATGCGCGGTGCGCGGTTGGGAGCCGGCGACAGAGATCGTGACGACCACGCTCGACCGCATGGCCGACGGCGGGATCTACGACCATCTGGGCGGCGGGTTCGCGCGGTACTCGACCGACGCGTCGTGGCACGTCCCGCACTTCGAGAAGATGCTCTACGACAACGCACAGCTCGTGCGCCTGTACACGCGCGCGTGGCAGGTCACGCGCGACGACCGCTACCGGCGTGTGGCGACCGACACGGTCGAGTACCTCCTCCGCGAGATGCAGCACGCCGAGGGAGGGTTCTACTCGTCGCAGGACGCCGACAGTGAGGGCGTCGAGGGGAAGTTCTTCGTGTGGGGATGGGACGAGTTGGTCCCGCTCGTCGGACCGGCGGTGGCGACTTGCTTCGGCGCGACGCCCGACGGGAATTGGGAAGGATCGAACGTGTTATGGCGTCCGCGTGCGGTGGCCGACGTCGCCGAGGATCACTCGATGTCGGCCGACGAGCTGGCGGCCGAGGTCGAGGACGCACGACGCACGTTGTTCGAGGTTCGCGAGGCGCGCGTGCGGCCGGCCACGGACGACAAGGTCCTCACCGCGTGGAACGCGCTGGCGATCGGCGCGCTCGCCGAGGTGGGCCGCGTGTTCGACGAACCGTCGTACGTCCGGGAGGCCGTGCGGTGCGCGGAGTTCGTGCTGACGCATCTGCGGGACGAGCGCGGCCGGCTGCTTCGCTCGTGGCGGAACGGAACCGCCGGAAGGCCGGGGTTCGCCGACGACTACGCCGTGATGGCGTCGGCGTGCCTGACGCTCTTCGAGACTACGTTCGAGCTACGCTGGTTCGAGGAGGCCGTGACGCTGGCCGACGAGCTGATCCGGCTGTTCCGCGACGACGAACGCGGAGGCTTCTTCCAGACGGGTTCCGACGCAGAGGAACTGGTCCTTCGCCCGAAGGAGCTGTACGACAACGCGACGCCGTCGGGGAACTCGGTGTCCGCGGAGGTGTTGCTCCGGCTCGCGTTGTTCACCGGGGACGTGGAGTACGAACGCGCGGGATTGTCCGCGCTTCGCCTGATCCGCGACGCGATGGCTGGGGCACCGACAGGGTTCGGACAGGCGCTCTGCGCGCTCGACCTCTACCTCGGACCTTCGAGGGAAGTCGCGATCGTCGGCGACCCGTCGGCCACCGACACGCGCGCGTTGGTGGCGGAGGTGACAGGCTCGATCTACCGGCCGAACGTGGTGTTGGCGGTGGCCGCTCCGGACGACGAACGCTCGTTTCTCACGGTCCCGCTGCTCCGGGACCGAGACGCGCGGGACGGACCCGCGATCGCCTATGTGTGCGAGCGCTTCACCTGCAAACTCCCGGTGACCGAGGTCGAGCAGCTGCGCGAACAGCTCGGGGCCTAGAGCGCCTATCCTGGCTGGATGCTGAAGCCTGGGGATCCTGCGCCGGCGTTCTCGTTGCTCGATCAGGCTGGCGAGACGGTGAGCCTGTCGGACTTCGCGGGGCGGAAGCTGCTCGTCTACTTCTACCCGAAGGCCGACACGTCCGGATGCACCACGCAGTCGTGCGCGGTCCGTGATGCGCGCGAGGACCTCTCGTCGCTCGGCGTCGACGTCGTCGGCATCAGCCCCGACAAGCCCGACGCGCAATCGAAGTTCGATCAGAAGTTCGGACTCGGCTTCCCGCTGCTCGCCGACGCGGACCATTCGGTCGCCGAGGCCTTCGACGTGTGGGGCGAGAAGATGAACTACGGCAAGAAGTATATGGGCATCATCCGCTCCTCATTCCTGATCGGCGAGGACGGGCGTATCGAGCACGCCTGGTACAAGGTCTCGCCCAAGGACACGGTGCCGAACGCGCAGAAGGCGCTGGCACGCTGAAGCCGGCCATGCGGCGCGGCCTGCTCGTCCTCGCGACCGCGGCGATCGTCCTTGCCCTTCCCGCCGGATCGGCCTCGGCCTCGCCGCGCACGATCTGGTTCTCGGGCCACCGTTGGGAGGTGCGCAACAACGATGAGCCGTCCGGGCCCGGCCCAAACCGCTTCTCCGACTCGCGCCACACCGTGTGGCTCGACGACCGACGACGGCTGCACCTTCGCATCGAACGGCGCCACGGGCGGTGGTACTGCGCGGAGCTCACCAGCGATCAGGCGCTCGGCTACGGCACGTACACGTTCCACGTGACCGGCCGGCCTGCCGATCTCGACCCGAACGTCGTGCTGGGGCTCTTCACCTGGGACTTCCACGGCGGTGAGCACCATCGGGAGATCGACATCGAACTGTCGCGATGGGGCGACCCGACGAACGCGAACACCCAGTTCGTCGTGCAGCCGTACCAGACACCGGAGAACATCCATCGGTTCGACATCGCCGGACCGCGAGCCCGGACGACCCAAGCGTTCGCGTGGACCGCGGGACAGGTGGAGTTCTGGAGCCTGTGGGGTCACGTCGATCCGGACGCGCCGTCGGAGGCGCTCATCGATCACTGGGTGAACACGGGACCCGACGTCCCGACCCCGAGCGACGCCCACGTCCACGTGAACCTCTGGCTGATGGACGGCCTGGCCCCCACCGACGGCAGGAGCGCACACATCGTTCTGGCCGGATCCTGGTTCGATCCCACCATGTCGAAGGCACAGGAGGGGTCCGAGGGACACCTCCGCGCCGGACGACGCTAAGCCGGCGTGGGATCCAGCGATGGATCCCGCCGAAACCAGGCGACGGCGATCCAGACACACAGACCGTCACGCACCAACAGCAGCCCGATCACCAACCATCGCACCAACGGGATGGGTGCGTCTCCCGTGTCCCACGGCACGACGTAGAAGAACGCAAGGGTGCCGGTCAATAGCGTGATCGCGAAACCGACCCGACCGTATCGAGCCGTCCGCGCGTCCACCCAGGCGATCGCCGCCCACGGGGCGATCCAGAGCGCGTATTGGAGCGAGAACAGCGGTGAGAGGGCGAGCAACGCGGCGAGCGCCGCCAGCGAAGGGGCGCCGGAGGGGTCGACCTGACGTTTCCAGGCACGAGCCCATATCGCCGCGAGGACTGCCAGGAGGACCAGCAGCAGGAGTGCGCGGCTCCATCCGGGCACCTCACCCACGCGAGGAGCTCCTTCCTCCGTCCGAACGGGACCGCCCGTGATCAGCCACACGATCGCGCCGACGGTGCTCTCGATCTCCCAGCCGGTCGCACCGCGGAAGGACACGACCTGCCGTATGGCATCCACGCCCCCGTACGCGACCCAGGCTAGAAAACCGACCCCGACGAGACACGCGAACCACCGCGCCGCCCGCGCACGACGGTCGACGAGCAAAACGGGAGCCACGACGAGGGGCCAGAGCTTTGTCATGGCCGCAAGGGCGAGCACGCCACCTCCCAGCCGTTCCCGACCTCGACGAGCGAACGCCGATCCCCACACGGCGAGCGCGACCACCAACAGATCCAGCCGCGCATAGATGAATGGCACCAGCGGGAGCCCGATCAGCAGGTACAACGCGGCCGGTCGTCTGCCCCATCCGTACCAGAGGCCGGCGAACGCCAAGACGTCACAGATGAATGCGAGTGCAGCCAGCCGGATCGCCGTGCCTCGAAGGCTTCCCCCGGCCACGAGCTCGATGGCGATGGTCTCGGCAGGCGCGTACTCGACCACGTGATCGCGGTAGGGACGACCATCCGTGGCGGCGAGTTGGTGGAATCGCGCGACGTCGACTTTCAAGAGCCCGCTCTGCGACTCGGTCGTCACCACGCTCATCAGCACGCGGAGCACGAGCAGCACGACGATCACGCCGTTCGTCGGATCCGCGAAGAGCCCCGACACCAATGAACGATCTGCAGGACGGATCCACGGATGTTGACACACGCGGGCGGCGGGTCGCGGAAACGCCATCCTCGCGGGGTTGACACGGGCCATAGAGTAAGCCGATACTTACCGTAAGTTATGGCTTACTTATCGAGCGCCGCGGAAGTGCTGGACGCGCTGGGGGATCCGACCCGGCGGGCGGTCCTGGAACTCCTGCGCGACGGACCCCGCGCGGTCGTCGACATCGCGTCCGAGCTTCCCGTCAGCCGGCCCGCCGTCTCCCAGCACCTCCGCGTGCTGAAGGGAGCGGGTCTCGTGACGGAACGCAAGGACGGCACCCGGCACCTCTACCGCGTCGACCGCGACGGGCTCGCCGCGCTGAGGACCTACTTGGAGGGTTTCTGGACCGATGCGCTCGCCACCTTCAAGGAGGTCGCCGAGCAGGAGCAGGAAGGAGGCACAGCGTGATCGAACCGATCCATGCAACCGTGACTGTGCGGCGCACGCCCGAGGACGCGTTCCGCGTCTTCACCAAGGAGATGGGCTCGTGGTGGCCCCTCCAGGCGTTATCGATGGCCGAGGACTCCGAGGACAGGGTCAAGGCGGAGTCGGTCGTCTTCGAGGAACGCGAGGGCGGTCGCGTCTACGAAGTCATGTCCGACGGAACCGAGGGCATGTGGGCAACGATCCTCGCGTGGGATCCGCCGCGCCGGCTGGTCCTCGCGTGGAAGCCCAACCTCACCGACAACCCCCCGACCGAGCTGGAGGTCACGTTCACCGCCGATGGCGACGGCACCCGGGTCGACCTGGAGCATCGCGGATGGGAACGGCTCGGCGCCATGGCAGAGGAAGCTCGCGCCGGATACGGCGAGAACTGGAACGGGGTGCTGGCGCTCTTCGTGGGCGCGGCGGAGGCGCGCTGACGCGGCACGGTCCGGGGGGTAGGCTTCGCGGTTCACTCCCGGACCGAAAGGATCGTCGCATGACCACCGCCACGTTCGTCACCAACAAGGGCTCGTTCACCGTCACGCTCATGCCCGAGCACGCACCGAAGACCGTCGCGAACTTCGTTGGGCTCGCGACCGGCGCGCGGGAATGGACCGGCAAGGGCGGCGCGAAGACGTCCGATCCGCTCTACCCGGGCACGATCCTGCACCGCGTGATCGACGGGTTCATGATCCAGGGCGGCGACCCCGAGGGCACCGGCCGCGGAGGCCCCGGGTACACGTTCGAAGACGAGGTCCCTGCCGGCGGCCCGACGTTCAACCAGGTCGGACGCCTGGCCATGGCCAACGCCGGCCCGGGGACGAACGGCTCGCAGTTCTTCGTGACCGTCGGCGAGACACCATGGCTGAACGGCAAGCACACGATCTTCGGTCAGGTCACTGAGGGCTACGACGTCGTGGAGACGATCGCGAAGATCCCCGTGGGCGCGCAGGACAAGCCGGTCGAGGACATCGTGATCGAGCGGATCGACATCGCCGACTAGCGTGACGGCGATCCTCTGCTACGGCGACTCCAACACGTGGGGGTACGACGCCCCCTCGCAGGAACGCCTCACCCGCTGGGACCGGTGGCCCGGGGTTCTGCAACGCGAGCTCGGTGACGACGTCCACGTGATCGAGGAAGGCCAGAACGGTCGCACGACCGTCTTCGACGTGCCGTTCGAGCCGAACCGCAACGGGCTCACGTACGTGCCGGTGGCACTCTCGACCCATCATCCGCTCGACGCCGTGGTCATCGATCTCGGGACGAACGACCTGTTCCTGCCCGGCGTGAACGCGTACCACGTTGCGCACGGAGCCATGAAGCTCGCCGAGGTCGTCCTGACGAGCGATGCTGGCCCGGCGGACAAGGCGCCCGCGGTGCTCGTGGTCGTCCCTCCCCCGTTCACGCAGCTCGTGGCCTGGGACCAGAACCAGGCGCCCGAGGGCGAACGGGAATCGCAGCGCCTGAGCCAGGCGTTCGTGGACGCCGCCGCCGGATACCTGGAGGAGGACGGGTTGGACATCCCGCTCCTGGACCTGCGCGATCACGTCACATCCAGCTCGCTCGACGGCATCCACTTCGAGGCCGACGGGCACCGCGCGATCGGTCAGGCGGTCGCCGGCCGGCTGCGCGAGCTCCTCGGCCTCTGACCTCTCAGACGGGCCGGTCCAACCGGTACACCAGGTGGGTCCGCGGCTTCAAACTCCCCCACGGGACTTGCTTCCACACGGTCATCCCCAGGTTCTCCGCGACGCCGCGAGACGGCGTGTTGTCCGGCAGGATCAGCGAGATCACGTGATCGATCGGCAACGTTGCGAAGACCCAGTCGCGACACGCGAGCGCCGCCTCCGTGGCGATCCCCTGCCGGGCACGAGCGGGGGTGATCGACCAGCCGAGCTCCACCTCGTCCACCCCGTCGACGTGTTGCACGTCCGGCCCGACGTTACCCAGGAACTCCCCCGACTCGCGGTCCTCCACCGCCAGCAGCCCGAAGCCGTCGCGCTCGTAGCGCTCGTGCATCTTCTCGATCCATTCGCGCGACTCTTCCATGCTGAACGGATGTGGGTAGAACCGCATGTGGTGCGGATCGGACTGGATCGCGTTCAGCGCGTCGGCGTCGGCCGCCACCAGCGGGCGCAATCGTAGGCGGGCGGTCTCGAGCGCGGATGGGAGGAGCGAGGGCATCGAAGGATGGTCGCACATCTTGCATACTCCATCCCTAACAGCCACGAGGAGTCACGAACCGATGAGCGAACGCGCGAACGTCTTGGTCACCCGGCCGATCATGGAGGAGCCGACGCGCATCCTCCGCGAGCGATGCGACGTGACGATCCACGAGAACGAGTTCGGCATCCCGCGCGACGAGCTGCTGAAGGTCGTCGCCGGTCGCGAGGCGATCATCACGATGCTGACCGAGAAGGTCGACGCGGAACTGCTCGACAGCGCGGGACCGCAGCTGAAGATCGTGGCGAACCACGCCGTGGGGTTCGACAACATCGACGTGGCCGCGTGCACGGCCGCCGGCGTCCTGGCGACGAACACGCCCGACGTGCTGACCGAGACCACCGCCGACACCGCGTTCTCGTTGCTGATGGCCGCCGCGCGGCGCGTCGGCGAGGGCGAACGCTTCCTCCGCGCGCACACGCCGTGGATCTGGGGGCCGCTGATGATGCTCGGCCAGGACGTCCACCACAAGACGATCGGGATCGTCGGGTTCGGCCGGATCGGACAGGCCGTCGCCCGCCGCGCGAAGGGCTTCGGGATGCGCGTGGTCTACAGCGACGCGTTCCAGCTCCCTGCGGAGGTCGAGGCGGAGACGGGCGCGCAGCGGCTCGAGTTGGACGACCTGCTCGCCGAGGCCGACTTCGTCTCGATCCACACGAACCTCACGCCCGAGACCCGGCACCTGTTCGACGCGGAGACCTTCACGAAGATGAAGCCGACCGCCGTTCTGGTGAACACGTCCCGGGGACCGGTGGTCGACGAGCTGGCGCTGGCCGACGCGCTCGCCTCCGGCGAGATCTTCGCCGCGGGCCTCGACGTGTTCGAACGCGAACCGGAGGTCGAGGAGCGGCTGCTCTCGCTGGAGAACGTCGTGGTGATCCCCCACCTGGGGAGCGCCACCGTCGACACGCGAGACGCGATGGGCCATCTCGCCGTGCAGAACGTGTTCGCCGCGCTCGACGGCGAACGCCCGCCGACGCTGCTCAACCCGGACGCCCTGGGAGGCTGATCCCGGTGACCGATCGCGAGGCCGCCCCCGCCGGCAGGCGCGACGGCCCGCGGTCCGCGGAGCTCCGGCGCAACGTCCGTCTCCTGACGACGATGCTCGGCGATGCGATCGCGGAGAGCGGCGGCCCGGAGCTCCTCGCGAAGGTCGAGGCGCTCCGCAAGGCGACGATCTCCTATCGGGGTCGTCCGACGGATGCCCGTCGCCGACGCGTCACGGACCTGGTCGCGGAGCTCGACCTCAAGCGCGCCGAGGACGTGATCCGCGCGTTCACCTGCTACTTCCAGCTGGTCAACCTGGCGGAGGAGCGTCACCGCGTGCGGACGCTGCGGAGCCGGAGCCGGTCGGGCAAGCCGGTGAAGGATTCGATCGCGGCCCTCGACGTCGACCCGTCGTCGTTCGAGGATCTGCGGATCACGCCGGTGCTGACCGCGCACCCCACCGAGGCGAAGCGACGCGCCGTGGTCGAGCACCTGTGGCGGATCGGCGCGCTGCTGGAACAGCTGGAAGACCTGTCGCTCGGTGCCTCCGAGGAGCAGGAGATCCGGCGCCGGATGCGCGAGGAGATCGCGGGCCTGTGGCGCACCGACCCGATCCGGCCCCACCGGCCCGAGCCGCTCGACGAGGTGCGGGCCGTCCTGGCGCTGTTCGACCAGACGATCTTCACGACGCTGCCGGCGGTCTACCGCGAGATGGACCGAAGGATCGACGCGGACGGTTGCGGCGCCCGGCCGCCGTCGTTCGAGCCGTTCCTTCGATGGGGCACGTGGGTCGGAGGCGATCGCGACGGGAACCCGCGGGTCACCGCGGAGGTGACCCGGGCGGCGATGGCGATCCAGTCGGATCACGTGCTTCGCGGGCTGGAGGCCGCGTCGCGACGGATCGCCAGGACGCTGTCGGTCTCGGATCGAGACGTGCCTCCCAGCCGCGCGCTCCGCCGGGCCCTGGAACGCGACGCCGAGGCGCTGCCGGCCGTCTCACGCGAGCTCGGGCGGACCCTGTCGGACGCGCCGCATCGGCGGAAGCTCGGGCTGGCCGCCCACCGGCTGGCCGCGACGCGCACCGGCGCCAAGGGCGGATACGACGGCCCGGCGTCGTTCCTGCGCGATCTGGATGTCCTTCAGCGCTCGCTCGACGCCGGCGGCGCCCCGCGACTGGCGTGGGGCGAGCTCCAGCACCTGCGCTGGCAGGTCCAGACGTTTGGCTTCCACCTGGCGTCCATGGAGGTCCGGCAGCACTCGAGCGTGTTGGCGGCCGCACGTGCCGAGCTCGCGTCAACGAGTTCGGCTCGCCCCTCCGCGGCGACGCGCGAGGTGCTCGCCACGTTCCGGGCGATCGCGGACATCCAATCGCGCCTGGGCGTGGAGGCGTGCGAACGCGTGATCGTGAGCTTCACGCGCTCGGCCGCCGACCTCGCCGGGGTGTTGGCGCTCGCGCGCGCGGCCGTGCCGGAGTCGCCCCCCGATGTGGTGCCGGTGCCGCTCCTCGAGAGCCGCGCGGAGCTCACGACGGCGGCGTCGATCCTTGACGACTGGATGTCGATGCCCGAGGCGCGCCGCGTCACGAAGCGACGCGGCGACGAGCTCGAGGTCATGGTCGGATACTCCGACTCCGCCAAGGAAGCCGGGATGCTCGCGGCGAACCTCGAGCTCTACGAGGCGCAACGAGCCATGACCCGCTGGGCGCGCGATCGCGGCGTGCGGCTGACGATCTTCCACGGACGGGGCGGGGCGCTCGGGCGCGGTGGCGGTCCCGCGAGCCGCGCGATCGAGGCCCAACCGCCGGGGTCGGTAGCGGGACGGCTCAAGGTGACCGAGCAGGGGGAGGTGGCGTTCGCGCGGTACGGAACCGCCGCGCTCGCGCGGCGGCATCTGGAGCAGCTGACGAGCGCGGTCGTGCGGGCGAGCGCCCGCGGACCGGAGGCCGACCCTGCGGACGCATTCATCCCGGAGACCGAGACCATGTCGGCCGCGTCGCGCGCGCACTACGAGCGATTGGTGCGGACGGACGGGTTCGTGGAGTTCTTCCGACGGGTGACGCCGATCGCGCAGATCGGCACGTTGCCGATCGCTTCGCGTCCGGTGGCGCGCGGCATGGACGGGTCGACGGAGCTGGACGACCTCCGGGCGATCCCATGGGTGTTCGCGTGGGGACAGAGCCGGGTGAACCTGACCGGCTGGTACGGACTCGGGGCCGGGCTCTCCGAGGTGACATCGCGCCGCGGTGGCCTGGGCCGACTCCGAGCGATGGCGCGAGACTGGCCGTTCTTCGCGACGCTGCTCGAGAACGCCGAGCTGTCGCTCTCCAAGGCCGATCCCGCGATCGCCGACCTCTATCTGGTGCGAGGGGACCGGCCCGACCTGGTCGCCGCCATCCGCGACGAGCTCGCTCGCACGACCGAGCTCGTGCTGGCGGTGTCCGGCCACACGCACCTGCTCGACGGCAAGCCGGATCTGCAACGGGCGATCGAGTACCGCAACCCGTACGTGGATGCGCTGTCATTCCTCCAGGTGCGATTCCTCGAGGGCCCGGATACGCCGGCGACCGAACGGCTCGTCCAGGCCACGATCAGCGGCGTGGCCGCCGGCCTGCAGAACACCGGCTGAGCGCCGCTCACCCCAGGCCGAGGAGACGTGAGCCTTGCCCCGCAGCCCTTGTTCCACTATGTGGGACCGTGGTCCCACGGGATGGAACACCCGGCTCGCTAGGCCTGCTGGACGTCAGGCGACTGACCACCGGAGGCGCAGGTGGCCTATACTCGATCCTCTCCTGAACGGCCGTTCAACCAAGGAGCGCATCATGGCCGAGCTCGTGACCAGCATCCCTTCGATCCAGCCCGGAGACCGCCTGCTGTGCGGGCCCGGCCCCTCGAACGTGCATCCGAAGGTCCTCGAGGCGATGCAGCTGCCGATCAACGGGCACCTCGACCCGGACTTCTGGGATCTCCTGTTGAACCTGGTGGAGGGGCTCAAGGCCCTCTGGCGCCGTTCAGACGGGCTCTCGCTCTGTTTCAGCGCCAGCGGCACCTCCGGCATGGAGGCGGGTATGGCGAACCTGGTGGAGCCCGGTGACACCGTGATCGTGGCTCACTCGGGGTTCTTCGGCGCGCGCATCGCCGAGATGGCGCGTCGCGCCGGCGCCGACCTGATCGAGCTGACCGCGCCACTCGGTCAGATCGTGCCGCTCGACCAGGTGGCCGACGCGCTCGCGAAGCATCCCGACACCAAGCTGGTCGGCGTCGTCCACGCGGAGACGTCGACCGGCGTCCGCTACCCGGTGGAAGAGCTCGGCCCTGTGATCGCAGGCAGCGGCGCCGACGACGCGCTCCTGCTGGTCGACTGCGTGACGTCGCTCGGCGGCGAGGTGGTCGCCCCCGCCGCCTGGGGCATCGACTACGCGTACTCGTGCTCGCAGAAATCGCTCGGCTGTCCGCCGGGGCTCTCCCCGTTCAATCTCTCCCCGCGCGCGCTCCAGCGGATCGCGGATCGCAAGGCGCCGATCTCGTTCTCCTTCGAAATCGAGGCGCTACGGAAGTACTGGATCGACCGGCCGATCACGTACCACCACACCATGCCGATCCTCCAGTACTACGCGCTCTACGAAGGCATCCGACTCGCGCTCGAGGAGGGCCTCGAGTCGCGGTGGGCGCGCCACGAAGACGCCGGTCAGTACTTCCAGATGCAGATGCGCGACCGCGGCTACACGTTCCTCTCCGACCCGGATCACCAACTGTGGGAGCTCTCGGCGATCGACGTGCCCGAGGGCGTCGACGGCAAGGAGATCCAGACCCGGATCCTGCGGGAGTTCGGGATCGAGGTGGGCGGAGGACTCGGGCCGACTGCACCGCCGATCTGGCGCGTTGGCCTGATGGGCGTGAACGCGAACCGCGAGACTGCCGATCGGGTCATCGACGCGTTCGACGCCGTCCTGCCACGGTAGTCGCCATGGCTCGGAAGGACCGTCCACACCGCAGCGAGCTCGCCGTCCCCGGCAGGAACCAGCGCGCGATGGCGAAGGCGCCCACGCTCGGCGCCGACATCGTGTTCCTCGACCTCGAGGACGCGGTCGCTCCCGACGACAAGGAGCAGGCGCGCGTGAACGTGATCGAGGCGCTCCTCACGCAGGACTGGACCGACTGCGCGGTGAGCGTTCGCGTGAACGGCTTGGACACGCACTGGTGCTACCGCGACATCGTCGACGTGGTGGAGCAGGCGGGCGAGATGCTCGACACCGTCCTGGTCCCGAAGGTCGGCTCGCCGTCCGACGTGGAGTTCGCGGCCACGCTGCTGGATCAGATCGAGCAGCGCAACGGCTGGCCCGCCGGCCGCATCGGCATCCACATCCTGATCGAGACCGCGAAGGGCATGGCGAACGTCGAGGCGATCTCGCGCGCCCGTCCGGACCGGTTGGAGGCCATGGTGTTCGGCGTCGCGGACTATGCGGCCAGCGTGCGCGCGCGCACGACGAACATCGGCGGCTCGAACCCCGACTACGCGGTGCTGACGGATCCCGACGGCACGACCGGCGCGCGCGAGCTGCACTGGGGCGACCAGTGGCACTTCGGCATCTCGCGGATGGTCGCGGCGTGTCGCGCGGAAGGGTTGCGACCCATCGACGGCCCGTTCGGCGACTTCGAGGATGCCGAGGGCTTCCGCGCGGCGGCGCGACGCGCCGCCGCGCTGGGGTGTGAGGGCAAATGGGCGATCCACCCCTCGCAAGTGGCGCTCGCGAACGAGGTCTTCACGCCGTCGGAGGCCGAGGTCGAGAAGGCCCGGCGCATCCTGGAGGCGATGGAGCAGGCGGCGAAGGACGGCAAAGGCGCGGTCGCGCTGGACGGCCGGTTGATCGACGCGGCGTCGATCCGCATGGCCGAGCAGCTGATCGCGAAGGTCGACCAGATCGAGGCGCGATGAACATCCACGAGTACCAGGCCAAGGCGCTGCTCCGCTCCTACCGCATCACGACGCCGCGCGGCGAGGTCGTGTACACCGCGAAGGCGGCCGCGCGCGTCGCGGAGGACCTGGGCGGCAGCTGCTGGGTCGTGAAGGCCCAGATCCACGCCGGCGGCCGGGGCAAGGCCGGCGGTGTGCGGACCGCCACCACGCCGGAGCGGATCGCCGAGCTCGCCGATCAGATGCTCGGGTCCACCCTCGTCACGCCCCAGACCGCCCCCGCGGGGCAGCACGTCAGCCGCCTGCTGGTCGAGCGAGCCTCGCGGATCGAGCGCGAGTTCTATCTCTCGTTGTTCGTCGACCGCGACTCGCAGCGGGTCGTCGTGATCGCGAGCGCTCAGGGAGGGGTCGACATCGAAGACGTGGCGGCGCGGCACCCCGACGCGATCCACAGGGAGTACGTGGATCCCGGTGTGGGACTCCTCGACTTCCAGTGCCGCAAGGTGGCCGACGCGATCGGGATGGCGAACCGCACCACGTCGTTCACGAGGCTGTTGAAGCGCATCTACCGCCTGTTCCGCGACACCGACTGCCTGCTGCTGGAGATCAACCCGTTCATCGAGGCGGAGGACGGCGAGCTCGTCGCGCTCGACTGCAAGATGAGCTTCGACGACAACGCGCTGTTCCGACAGGGCGACATCGTCGAGCTCCGCGACTTCGACGAGGAGGACCCGAAGGAGGTCGAGGCGACGGGGCACGGGCTGAACTACATCGCGCTCGACGGGAACGTCGGCTGCATCGTGAACGGCGCCGGACTGGCGATGGGCACGATGGACGCGATCGTGCACCACGGCGGCCGCCCGGCGAACTTCCTGGACGTGGGCGGCGGCGCCAGCCCCGAGAAGATCGCGAACGCGTTCCACATCGTCCTGAAGGATCCGAACGTGCGCGCGATCCTGGTGAACATCTTCGCGGGGATCAACCGATGCGACTGGATCGCGCAGGGCGTGGTGCAGGCGACGCGCGACCAGTCGATCGAGGTGCCGGTGATCGTCCGGCTGGCCGGGACCAACGTGGACGAGGGCCGCGCGATCCTGGATGCCAGTGGGTTGGCCCTGATCCAGGCCGACGACCTGGACGACGCGGCTCGGAAGGCCGTCGCGGCCGCGGCTCAGCAACAGGAGGTTCCGGCATGAGCGTGTTCGTCGACAAGGACTCGCGGGTCATCATCCAGGGCTTCACCGGACAGCACGCCACGTTCCACGCCGAGGAGGCGATGTCGTTCGGCACCAAGGTCGTCGGCGGCGTCACGCCGGGCAAGGGCGGGACCACGCACCTGGGACTCCCGGTGTTCAACAGCGTGGCGGAGGCGGTCGAGGAGACCGGCGCGGACGTGACCGGCATCTTCGTGCCGCCGGCGCTCGCTACCGACTCGTTGCTGGAGGCCGCGGAGGCCGGTGTCTACGTCGCGGTCATCATCGCCGACGGCGTGCCCGTGCAGGACATGGTGAAGGCGAAGGGCTACCTGGCAGGCCGTCAGACGCGGACCATCGGGCCGAACTCCCCCGGCATTATCACGCCGGGCGAGTGCAAGGTGGGCATCATGCCGTCCCACATCTACTCGAAGGGCCGGATCGGCGTGGTGTCGCGCTCCGGCACGCTCAACTACGAGGCCGTGTCGCAGATGACCAAGCTCGGGCTCGGCCAATCCACGTGCGTCGGCATCGGCGGCGATCCCGTGAACGGCACCGACTTCAAAGCGGTCCTGCACGAGTTCGAGAACGACGACGAGACCGACGTGGTCGTGATGATCGGCGAGATCGGCGGGCAGCAGGAGGTCGAGGCGGCGCGCTGGTCACGCCAGTACATGACGAAGCCGCTGGTCGCGTTCATCGCCGGCGTCTCCGCGCCGCGCGGCCGCCGCATGGGACACGCCGGTGCGGTGATCAGCGGCGAGAGCGACACGGCGACCGCCAAGCTCGACGCGATCGAGGCGATGGGCCATCACACGGTGCGCAACCCCGCCGACATCGGCGACACCGTCCTGCGGGTGCTGAAGGAGATCTAGCCGGATCGATCGGGGCCCGCGGGCCGCGTCCGGTGGGACAGCATCTCGCGAAGGACCGGCAGGATGGCGCGATCCCGCGGTCGGTCGGCGGCTTCCTTCGAACGGATGACGTCGGCGAGCGACGCGACGGGAACGTCGACGCCGCCGACCGTCATCACCTCGACGTTGCGTCGGAGATCGTCGTAGCCCTGCGTCCCGCTCGGTTCGAACGTGATGTCCAGGTCGCCACGGTCGGTCGTGAGGTTCCAGATGCGGATCCGTCGCAGGAAGTCGGCGGACCGGTCGAACGCGATCCCGTTAACCGCCCCGGTCACCCGGATGCGCGCATCGATCTCCTCGAGCGCGCGGGAGAGCCGCTCCAGGTTCCGCTGACCGTCCTCCGGGACGATGTCCAGGTCGGTCGTCATGTGCGGGGCGCCGTAGAGGACGGCGGCCAATCCCCCGACCAGGACGTAGCGGACCTGGTGACGGTCGAGGACCTGAAGGAGATCGCGCGGCTTGAACTCAGCCATCGTCGCCTCGCGCCCGCTTGCCCTCCTCGTAGAGCACCGCCCCTTCGAGCATGCGATCCAGCCGCTCATCGGGCGAGAGCGATGCGCCCTCCTCCGCCAACGTCCAGGAGTCCTCGTCGAGCGGAACCACTCGGACGTCCAGGTCGAACCCGCATGCGCGCACCAGCTGGAGCACCCGGTCCCAGGTGGCGCCGACGTCCCCGTTCTCGATCCGCGCCACGAGCGGTTGCGAGACCCCGGCTCGCGTCGCCAGCGCCCGTTGGGTCAGGCCGGCTCGGCGCCGTGCTTCACGAACGAACTGCCCGGGATCCATAAGAACAGGATAACCTCTCTGCATCGATGCGATGCTCCATCAGCATCGTTGCGATGTCTGTGATGCATCCCACGGTCGAACGATGGTGGGGACAACGGCTTCACCACACGTCGCCTTCACGCCATTCGCAGCTGAGGGGGGCGGTCGGATCGATGTCGGGAGTGGTCGGCGTTCGGCGAACGAGGATGCTTCCGTCTTCGTCGGGCGTGGGCTCGGGCCCCCGCTCCATCCGGACGAACGTCGGCCCTTTCCACACGAACCAGCCGAGCGGTTCGTAGAAGCCGGGGATGCCGGTGTCGAGCGCGCCGAGCTGGAACGTCCGATCGATGTGCTCCCCGATCGCACGCATCACGGTGGAGCCGTGGCCTCGCCCCTGCCGGCTCGACAGCGTGGCGACGGCCTCGACGTACCCCGTCGTCAACCGGTGACCGCCGGTATCCAGCTCGCGGGCGATCACGGACCCATGGGACACGATGCGCCCCTCGTGCTCCACGATGAAGTGCACGCCACCGAACGCGTGCCGGAGATCGTCTTCGGTGAACTCGGAGTCCTTGTTCCTCCAGGCCGCTCCGAAGAGGTCGCGGAGCCCCACCACCTCTTCGGCGTGAAGATCGTCGCTCGCGACGCGGCGCACAGACATCGGGGGCACGATACCGGCCAGCGAACACACGGTCCCTCAACGGGGGATATCGACGTGGCCGCATCGGGCCAGGGTTAGACCAGACCCGCATCGGGTAGGGTGTTTGGGAGTTGCCACGCAACGAAACCATCTAACGGCCGTCGGGAGATGGGTACGTGGCGCCTATCGAACCACTCTCGTGGCCAGAAAGGAGGAACCCAATTTGAGGTTCCAGAATAAGCATGTTTCAGCTCGCGCGACCGCGCTGGCGCTCGTACTCGGCGTGGTCGGGGTGCTCGTGACGGCGCTGCCCGCGTCTGCGTCCTCGGTTTCGTCGTTCACCCCGGTGTGCGGTGTCGTGGGCACGACGGTGACCATCACCGGAACCGGCTTCACGTCAGGCGGAGCCCCCACGGGCGTCACGTTCAACGGCGGTGCCGGCACAGCAGCCGTGACATTCTCCGCCTCCAGCGACACGACCGCCTCGGCGGTTGTTCCGGCCGGAGCCTCGACCGGCACGATCACGGTGGAGACCGCGGCGGCCGACACGCCGAGTGCGGCGAGCTTCACGGTCGCTCCGGCTGCGGCTGCGACGATCACATCGTTCTTGCCGGTGACCGCCGCCGTCGGTGCCAGCGTGGTTATCACCGGAACGAACTTCTGCGGCACCACGGCAGTGAGGTTCAACACCACCAACGCCGTGACGTACACCGTCAACTCCTCGACCCAGATCACCGCGACGGTTCCGGTTGGTGCCACGACCGGTCCACTGCACGTGGTCACGCCGAGCGGTACCGCGGACAGCGCCACCAGCTTCACCGTCATCGGCGGGCCGACGATCACGTCGTTCTCGCCCACGAGCGGCAATGTTGGGACGAGCGTCGTCATCACCGGCACGAACCTCACCGGCGTGACCGGGGTCAAGTTCAACGGTGTCACAGCGACGTTCTCGGCCAACACGGCCACCTCCGTGACCGCGGTAGTCCCCTCCGGTGCGACGACCGGCAAGATCACGGTCACGACGCCTGGTGGGACCGCGACCAGCGCCACCGACTTCACGGTGACGACCGTCACGAAGCACGGTCGGTCCGTGAACCTGAACCTCAAGAAGCACCTGATCGCGAGCGGGACCGTCACCGTCGCCGATGGATTCAACGCCTGTCGCGCCAACGTGACGGTCAAGATTCAGCGTTGGAAGCTCGGCGTCTGGAAGACGGTCGGGACGGATCAGACCACTGGTACTGGCAAGTACAAGAAGGTCTTGAAGGACAAGACCGGCAAGTACCGCGCCATCGCCAAGAAGAAGGTCCTGAACGTCGGAGACGACATCTGCAAGGCAGACACGTCGCCGACCAGGAGGCACCACCACTGACGTCAGAACGTTGACGTCGAACGTCAAGGAGCGGCCCCGGAAGGGGCCGCTCCTTCGTTCACGCCGCCTTGCGCACGAGCAGGCGGATCCCCAGGTACGTGCTGTAGTAGATGGCGCCGTCCGGCCCCACCTCGAGCGATAGGACCAGGTCACCGAGCGTCGCGACCGCTTCGCAGCGGCGAACGCGGGTCCGATCGCTCGACAGCTCCGCACGCCAGAGCTCCCCGGTGTTGAACGTGCCGAAGAACAGCGAGTTCACCGAGTGGGGACCCAGCCCGCAGTCCTCGCAGAACGCCACCCCGGTCGGCGCGATCGTCGGCGTGAACCATCGCAAGGGCATCACCGGGTTCGGCCCGTCACGGTTCGTATCCGAAGGCGGTGTGGCCGAGCCGCAATCGGCCGCCGGTCCCCACCCGTAGTTCCGCCCGCGGACGATCCGGTTCAGCTCGTCGTTGCACTCGGGGCCGTTCTCGGTCTCCCAGAGGGTCCCGGTGACCGGATCGAACGCCATACCGAAGGAGTTGCGGATGCCGTAGGCCCACACGCGCGATCCGAACGGGTTGCCGGGCGCCGCTTCCCCTTCCGGAGTCAACCGGAGGATCTTGCCCCTGGTGGACCCGAGGTCCTGGGCATCCGCGGGATCGGTCGCGTCGCCGACGACGACGTAGAGCATGCCGTCGGGTCCGAAAACGAGTCGCCCGCCGCTGTGCTGATGCAGTGGGCTTGCTGCGCTCGAATAGATGACCTCGACGGGCCGGGAACCGCCCGTCCCGGCGGTGACCCGGAGGATCTGATCTTTGAGTGTTCCGCGCACCAGCCGCGTGGCGAACAGGTACACATAGGGCTGCTGCGGGAATCCGGGGTCGAGCGCGATGCCGTCGAGCCCTTGCTCGATGTCGGTGACGAGGTCGGACACCTGGAAGAAGCGATGGCTCCTGCCCGTGCGCGGATCGAAGATCCGGACGTCGCCGATCCCTTTCTCCACGAACCAGATCCGGCCGCGCGGATCGAAGTCGAAGGACACGGGCTGCTCCACATCGCGGATCACCCACTCCCCCACGATCGGCGAGCGACCGGGGTGTGCCGGACCCGAGGGGACCGACCGAGCTGCCGGGGCGCAGCCGACGGCCACCAGCAGGGTGAGCGCCACGCCGGTGGTCGAGCGCCGCCACATGCCCGTGGACGCTATACCGGCGGTTGTCGGCCGTCCACAGACGGCTCGATAGGATGGAGCGATGCCGACGCCGAAACCCGTCCACCCGCCCCGCCAAACTCGATCGCGGCTGTGGTCACTGCTGACCATCGCCGTGTTCCTATCATGCCTGCTCATCGCGCCCTCGGCTCGGGGAGCACCGAACGGGCGGCCTCGCGTGCGGGTGCTCGCACCGGGCGTGGCGCTGACCACGTATGTCGACCACCGAGTGCCGGTGCGCGCCTACGTACTCTGGATCGACCCGTCGCAGGACGCGTCGCTCGGGATGGCCCTCGCGCACAACCAACTCGGCGAGCTCGAGCGAACGAGCGACATGGCGAAGGATCACGGGGCGCTCGTCGCGGTGAACGGCGACCTGGGGAGCACGATCTCCGGCCGGCCGGTGCACCCGTTCGCGTTGGGCGGCGACCTGGTGCAGACCTCGCCC